>CBFCXB010000422.1:0-2973 GCA_965601905.1 uncultured bacterium
GCGTTTCGCGCGCCGCCGCGGCTTTCTTGCGCAGCTCCTCAATCCGCCGTTCCAGCTGCTTCTTGATTATTCCGCTTCTCGCCTCGAGCACATCGTAGTACGATTTGCTCGATTCGTAACCGAGGCGTTCCCGTTCGAATTCCTCCGCGTTGACGAGCCCCTTTTCGTACAGTTTCCTCGTGCGTTCCAGGCTCTTCTTGTTGAAATTCATCCGCTTTTCGGCCTCGTTGAGATCAGCCAGTATGACGCCGAGCTCGTACGACCTGCTCGTTTCCAGATTTCGGTACTCGTCCTCAGAGATTGTGAGGACCGCGAGGGCGTCCGCAAGTATGTTGCGTGAACGTTTGACTTCCATCTCGAGCTCTTCCGAATATATTGTGAACAGCGTATCGTTCCTCGACACCCGCTCACCCTCGGAGACGCAAATCCGTTCGATGATACCATTGATCCGCGGGGCGACATCGATTTGCCGTCCGGGGGAAACCATACCGAATCCTTCGACGGTTTTGTCCATCTTTCCGAAAAACAGAACGGCGGCGAAGCACATAAGGACCAAAACCGCGACAAGGAGGGCAATGGAAAAGAGTCGTTTTATCCGTTTCATCTGTATCGTTCCACCTTGCTCGTGTTCCTATGATGGCTAGAACAGCTTGGTAATCCTGGAGTCGCTGTCGTGGGTCATCTGGTCCCAGAGCATCCGATACACCTTACCGTAGTTCATGAGCTCCTCGTGCGTGCCGGATTCGGCGAGCCGGCCGTGATACAGGACCAAAATAACATCCGCATCGACGATCGAAGTCAGCCGGTGTGCGACGATGAGCGTCGTCCTCTCTTGCATCAACGGCTCGAGGGCCCTTTGAATCAGCAGTTCCGATTTCGTGTCCAGCGAGGACATTGCCTCGTCGAGAATCAGAATCTCCGGATCCTTCATTATCGTCCTGGCGATCGACAAACGCTGGCTCTGGCCGCCCGAGAGCCGTAGGCCACGCTCTCCCACCACGGTCTCGTACCCATCGGGAAGACACGCTATGAAATCGTGGATGTTCGCCTTCCGGGCCGCTTCCACGATCTCCTCCTCGGATGCCCGGCTTCGGCCGTACAGGATATTCTCGCGAATGGTCGAATTGAACAGCACCGTTTCCTGTGATACCAGCCCGATATGCTTGCGCAGCGAGTTCAGCTTGATTTCCCGTATGTCGATGCCGTCGATGAGAATCTGTCCGGCCGTAGGATCGTAAAAACGCTCGATGAGATTGACGATGGTGGATTTTCCTACGCCGCTCGGACCAACAATTGCGACATTCTGCCCGGGGGGAATCTGGAACGAGATATCGGTGAGCACCGGCTCATCGCGGTCGTAGGTGAAACTGATCCGGTCGAATACGATTTCACCTGAGATCGAATCGATGTTTCTACTGCCCGGCGAATCGGTGATCTTCGGTTCGATGTCAAAGAACTCGAAAATCCTGTCTATCGCCGCGCGCGATGTCTGGATCGCCACGTTGTACTGCGCGAGCCTGAGAATCGGTCTGAACAGCCTGCCGACGTATGCATAGAAGGCGACGAGACTCCCCAGGGTGAGAGAGCCGGCAATGACCTGGCGGCCACCGAAAAGGAGTATGATGACGGGGCCGAGCATAGCGAGGAAAGTCGCGATCGAGGCGGCGACTGCACCGAGAACGCCCAGAGTTATTTTCAGGTTTATCAGTTCCTTGCTCTTTCTGATGAGACGGATCGCCTCGAATCGTTCCTTCGCGAAAGTCTGAACGAGTTTTATCGATGCAAAAACCTCCTGGAAAAAACTCACGATATCCGCCGATTTGTCCCGCGTTTCCCTGCTCTTCTTCTTTATCCTGCGCCCCATGTAATACTGGCTGGCGAACAGGAACGGAAATATCGTCATGGAAACGAGCGTGAGCTTCCAGTTGAGATACAGCATGATGGCGAAGGTGACGGCCACCGATGCAAGGTCGGTCACCAAGGCGATCAACGTCGAGGTGAGTACGTCCTGGACGATCGATACATCATTGTTGACACGCGCTATTATCTCACCGGTTTTCGTTCTCGTGAAGAAACCGATGTGGAGATGTTCCAGATGCCGGAAGAGGTCGAACCTGATATTGAAGAGTATCCGTTGCCCCACGTACTGGATGAAGTAGTTGATGGCGATTCTTATGCCACCGCGCAAGAGAAGGAGAGCAATGAGTGCGACCACGATGACATTCAGCAGGGGGAGGTTTCTGTCTACTATGATGTCATCGATCACGATTTTCATCGCCAGCGGATCGATCAGGGAGAGGCCGGTAACGATCAGCATCAAGAAGATTATGCCGAATTCCAGGCCGAGATACGGCCTGATGTATCGCAGTATCCTCCGTGATCTTTTTCGTGGAGCAGTCGACAGTTCGGATTTCATTTCAACCTGCACCCTGAGCGATTGCATATCAAACGACACAAGGAATCCGGGCGGGTTTCCGAAAGCAATGATGGATTCCGTTGCACAGTTGCTCTGAGGATTTTACGCCCGGAACGGCACCGGTTCTCCAGCGGGAAGACGCCATCCGATACTGCGGATCGAATCCTCAAGCAGATATGATGGATTTACATTCGAGCCCATTATATTTCGATAACATGTTACATGTCAAGGAATAAGGTCGTTTCAGCGGAGCTGCCGCCGGAAAACGGAAGTGTGCGACCCGTGTGCCGGAATACACAATTCATTGTTTTTGAATCGCGAGTTGCGTGAAGTCGTCGTGGGGAAATCCCTCTCGTGGGCTGTAATGTCCGGTCCATTCACACACCCGGCGCTCGATCTCTGCGAGCAGCTCTCTCGATGGTTGGTGCGCCTCCGACTTTACCAGCTTCTCGAGCCGCTCGGCGCCGAATTCCTCCCCGCCGGAATCGGTGGCCTCACTGATCCCGTCGGTGTAGAGGTAGATCGTATCGCCCGGAACGAGCATGATCTCCTGTGAT
>CBFCXB010000423.1:0-2957 GCA_965601905.1 uncultured bacterium
GGATTATTACTCAAGCAAGCAGAGCGATAGGAACGGTGAGCGCATCGATGCTCCGTGAATGTAACGCCGCTTGCTCGGGGGGATCTATTGTTGAGCGGAAGGCACTTAGTAGCGCTGTGTTTGATATTCGCGATCCTCATGACGGGTGGATGCGTCCGGCGCGCGTGTGACGCCGGAACAATCACCGTCGCCGTCAGCATACCGCCCCAGGCCGAATTCGCCCGGCGGGTTGGCGGCGATCGCGTGAGCGTGCTCGTCATGGTGCCGCCGGGAGCGAATCCCCATACGTACGAGCCGGCACCGAAACAGCTCGTCGAGTTGAGCGAGGCCGCTCTGTACATAAAGGTGGGGAGTGCAATCGAGTTCGAGCTGACATGGCTCGACCGGATCGTATCGATGAACCGGGAGATGCTCATCATGGACGCCTTTTCTGGGGGGATCTCGTCCGCGGCCGAGGCCGGCATCTCAATCGAGGCTGATGCCGCGGTCGAGGCCGGCGCTGCTATCGAGACCAATGCCGCGAGCGAGACCATCGCCGTAGAAGGAAGCGGCGCGGTTCACGCGCACGGTGATACGCGCAATCGAACTGTATCGGAACCGACCGGCGCGGAGCACTCCCATGAGCCCGTGGAGCTCGACCCCCATATATGGGTCTCCCCCCGCAACGCGATGATCATGGTGGAAAACACATTCCAGGGCCTCGCCGCCGTCGACCCGGAGCACCGTGAATACTACGCCGCACGCCGCGACCGGTATCTGAAGGAGCTGGCCGCACTCGACCGCGAAATCGAGCGGCTGTTCACGGGGAAGAAACAGCGAAAATTCATCGTCTACCATCCCGCGTGGGGATACCTGGCACGGGATTACGGACTGGAGCAGGTACCGGTGGAGGAGGAGGGAAAGGAACCGACGGCCCGGGGCCTCGCGCACCTCATCGACCAGGCGCGGCGGCTCGGGATCCGGGCGGTATTCGTTTCGCCGCAGTTCAACACGAAGAGTGCAGAGGTAATCGCCCGTGAGATCGGCGGCAACGTCGTTCACGCCGATCCCCTTGCGCCGGAGTATATAGAGAATATCCGTGCCGTCACCGCAGCCCTCGCCGCGGCAATGAATTAGAAGGCGGCCGGGGCGAACCGACGCGGCACGAATCGGCGACCGGGCAGCCTGCGAGGAGTTACGGCGGCAGACACCGGAGAGTGCACGTGGAAAACCCGACAGGCGACAACCAGACGACCGCACCTGCCACCGGCGTGTCCGAAGCGCGCGGAGAGGCAATCGTCGAGCTCCGGAACGTCTCGTTCTCGTACGGACCGATGCCCGTCCTCGAGGACATCACCATGACGATCCGCCGGAACGATTTCCTCGCAATCATCGGTCCGAACGGGGGCGGAAAAACAACGGCCCTTCGGCTCATCCTCGGGCTCGAGCGTCCCGATACTGGCACGGTGACGGTATTCGGGAAGCCTCCCGGGAAGGGAAGGCGGGTGATCGGATACATTCCCCAGCTGTTCCAGTTCGACCTCGACTTTCCCGTTACCGTTCTCGATGTGGTGCTGATGGGCCGGCTGGTGAAACGCGGCTTCCTGAAGCGGTACACACGCGATGATGTCGCCGTCGCGACCGGGGCGCTGGGACGCGTCGGCATGCGGGAGCACGCGGACCGGCGGATCGGCAACCTCTCGGGAGGGGAACGCCAGCGGGTCCTCATCGCACGCGCATTGACGACGCAGCCGCAGCTTCTCCTCCTCGACGAGCCGGTTTCGAGCATCGATACGAAGTGGCAGAACTCGTTCTACTCCCTGCTCAGGGACCTGAACCGGGAGATGTCGATCGTCCTCGTGACGCACGATATCGGCGTTCTCTCGGCGTATGTCGAACTGGTCGCCTGCCTCAACCGCAGGCTCCACTACCACGGATCGACGCAGGAGGGGATCCGGCATCTCGCCGAAACGTACGAGTGCCCGATCGAGTTGATCGCGCACGGCATTCCCCACCGGGTCCTGGAGGATCACGAATGATCGAGGTGCTTCAGTACGAATTCATGCGGAACGCCCTTATCGCGGCGGTGCTCGTGGGCATCGCCTGCGGCATCGTCGGCACGCTCGTCGTGGTGAAGCGGATCGTGTTCATCAGCGGCGGAATCGCGCATGCCGCCTTCGGGGGGATCGGACTCGGGTACCTCCTCGGCGTCAATCCCGTTCTGACCGCGATCCCATTCAGCCTTCTCGCCGCGCTCGGTATCGGCACGATGAAGCGGAAGATCGAAATCAGCGAGGATTCGGCAATCGGTATCCTCTGGTCACTCGGTATGGCGCTGGGGATACTCTTCGTCGGCCTGGCGCCGGGGTACGCCCCCGATCTTTTCAGCTACCTGTTCGGTTCGATCCTCACCGTTCCGACCTCCGACATCATCCTGATGCTCGTCCTCGATCTCGTCATCATCGGGCTCGTTTCACTGTTCTACAAGGAGCTCATCGCCTCCTCGTTCGACGAGGAGTTCTCCGAGATACTCGGCGTCCCCACGCGAATCATCTACCTGCTGCTGCTCTGTCTCGTCGCACTGAGCATCATCGTGCTCGTCAGGGTTGTGGGGATCATACTCGTGATAGCGCTGCTGACGATTCCGGCGGTGATCGCGCGTCAATGGACCACGCGGATGCATCGGATGATGGCCGTCGCCACGATCGTGGCGGTCGTCTTCGGCATACTGGGGCTCTGGGTATCCTACGTGCTCGATATCGCCTCGGGCGCGACGATCGTTATCGTCCTCGCCGCGGCACTTCTCGTTTCGACGATCGTAAAGCGCATCAGGTCGCATTGACCTCAATCCGGCGCATATATCGTAATCGGCGGATAGCGCGGGTGCCGGGACGGCGGCCGACGGCGAGTTCCGCAGCGCACCGGCCCCCACCACCGCGCGATCCATCAAACCGCATTGTTTCCATGCCGGTGCGCTT
>CBFCXB010000424.1:0-2953 GCA_965601905.1 uncultured bacterium
GTCCCCTGTTCCGCTTCCTCGGCCAGCATCCTGCTCGCCTTGAAGTAGAGATCCTCGAGAAGGTTCTCCTTCCATCCCGTCCAGACCTCCATCCCCGTCGCCCTGAGATCGGCATACGTCAGAAGGTAGAGAAGTTTCAGGGCGAGATGGCTCTTCACTTTCTTCACGAACTGAAGGCTCGTGTCGCGGTCCTCCATGTCGCGCCGCTGGCTGAAGTGCGAGAGGAGAAGGTGACTCCGCACGAGAAACTTCACCAGCGTGCGGCTCTTCTCCGGGAGAGGGAAATCCTTGAGAATGACATCGGTCATCCTGGCGCCCGCCCGCGCGTGTTTGTGCAGGCTGACCTTTCCGATATCATGGAGAAGCGTTGCGAGAAACAGCTCCGTCTTCTCGGCCACCTCGCCGTAGAAGCGCGGCAGAAGGCCGGATCTGCCCTCGGCCAGTTCCTCGAGATACGCGACCGCCTGGAACGAATGCTCGTCGGCCGTGTACTGATGGTACAGGTCGTACCGCTTCAAGCAGCGCAACTCCTCGAACGGAGGGAAAATATGCCTAAGTGCCCCGAGCTCGTGCATCGTCCTGATGACCGGCGCTTTCCTGCCCGGCATTTGCAGCAGCTCGAGAAATGATGCACGCATTTTCCTGATTCGCGACGGCGGGGGTTTTCTTTTGAATGCGTTCCTGATCCGTTTCTCCATATGCGGCGAAAAGCGCTTGCCGCTCGCTAGTTGTTCCTTGAACATGAAGAGGGGATCGGTCCGCATCTTGTCCTTGTGAAGCTGCATGTCGAGGTGACCGAGCGCCCTATCGCCGACCCGCTTGTAGAGCGAGCCGTCGACGATCCTGAGCGCGCCTTTCCCCATCGTCTCCTCGAGGACGCGATCGATCACCCGGTAGACCGATCGTGTGTTGGAGTAGTAGTCCCGCATGAAGCGCTCGACGCCGAGAAGGTTCCGCCGGTCCTCGTACCCCAGCCCCCCGGCGACCTGGCGCTGCATCTCGATCGTCAACACATCAAGCCTGGTCTGTGAGTGGAAATGGAGTTCGTTCCGAACGCGTACGAGAAAATCAAACGCCTGCTTGATCTCCCCGATCTCCTCCCGGTCGATAACCGCAAGCCGGTACAGTCCGCGCAGCGTCCCCTCCCACGGAAGCACGAGGCCGACCCACCGTATCGTCTGGTAATCCCTGATACCTCCCGGGCTCTCCTTGACGTTCGGCTCTATCAGGTGATAGCTCCCGCCGAATTTCTTCCAGCGCCTGCGCGTCTCATCGAGCTTGGCGGCGAGAAAGTCGCCTCCCTCGTGCTCGATGATCTCCGTCTTCATCGCATCGAGCCGTCCCCTGAGATATTCGTCCCCACAGAGCCACCGGCCGTCGAGAAGCGCCGTCTTGAGATCGAGATCGCTCCGGAGCGCCATCTGAAGCTCGTTGAATGTCCGCACCGAGTGTCCGAGCTTCAGCCCCGAGTCCCACATCATCCGCACGAGGTATCCGGCGAAGGTGCCGGCATCATGCCCCGCCTTCGTGCCGCGGATGAAGAGTAGGTCGATATCGCTCTTCGGTGAAAGCTCGCGGCGCCCGAACCCCCCGAGCGCGATCAGGGCGGGAACGCGGCCTTCTCCGAGGCCCATCCATTCGCGGAGCGAATGATACAGGTGCCCGGTGATGACCTCCACGGCATCTGAGCAGGCACGCGCGGTCTCGAGGCCGGCCGCGCCGGCCCGGTGCCGCGATTCGAGTTCGCCGAGAAAGCGGTGGTAGACATCCCGCACCTCCCCGGCGAAGAATGTCATTCCCTCCGTGCCCGTACGTCCCTTGAGGGACGGAAGATCGGAACGTTTTACTTTGATTGGATTCATGCCATGCCGGATCCTGTTTATTGCTCGATAGCAGCCACGACGAACGATCTATGATACACCGAAATTAGGTGTCGAAGTAAAGGCAAAACTCGTACGGGTGCGGTCTGCTTCCGATCGGAACGATCTCGTTCTCGCGCTTGTAATCGATCCAGGTACGGATCACGTCCCCGGTGAAGACATCCCCCTTGAGGAGAAACTCGTGATCGTTCTCGAGGGCCGCGAGCGCCGCATCGAGACTTGCCGGCGGTGGCCACCTCGTGATGCTGCACCTCGGGTGAGAGACCGCACTCGATGAGCCGCTTCACCATGTCGCTCCGGATATCCTGTTGGGAATCGGTCGGCGGCACGGGGAAATATCCCCCCTTGAACCGCGCCTTGTACGCGAGGTTCGGATCCTCCTGTCGCGCCGTGTTCCAGGCGCCCTCGCCCGAGTCGACCACATAGAGACCGCTGAATTCGTTCTGCGCGTACCGGGCATCGTCGAATATGAAAAACTCCGCCTCCGGACCGAAGCAGGCACGCTCGGCGACACCGGTATCGACAAGGTGCTGCTCGGCCTTACGGGCGATGTATCGCGGATCACGTTCGTACGGTTCACGGGTGATCGGATCGTGGATGTTGCCGATGACGCTGAGTGTCGGATGGCGGTAAAACTGATCGACGAACGCCGTATCGGGATCGGGGATCACGAGCATATCGCTCTCGTCGATATTCTTCCATCCCCGTATGCTCGACCCGTCGAATCCGAGTCCGTCAGCGAAGGTTTCCTCGGAGACATTGGCGATCGGAAGGCTGAAGTGCTGCCACGATCCGATGAAATCCATGAATTTGATATCGACGAATTCCACGTTACGGGAGCTGGCGAATTCCATGACATCGTGGGGAGTTCTTGCCTTCTTACGGATCCTTTCCATAACTAATTTCATCCGGGCCCATCATGCACCGAAAGCATCCAGGGAGAAATACGCTCGGTATAACCAATCGTCCCATGCATCGCCTCAGCGTATGCATCGCTTCTGCGCTCACTCCCGATGCGCCGATCGCGGGGGCGAGGCCGCGGCGCATCCACCTGCCAAGCATATTCAATCGAA
>CBFCXB010000425.1:0-2951 GCA_965601905.1 uncultured bacterium
GAGGATGCCGGCGTGCCGATCGTATTCGCCGGTGACCGGGGGCGGGCGCTCGGTAGAGTCGATATGGCGCCGGAGCGCGGTGGGAGTATGGTGATCACGGGGCGTTCGATGGTATATCTCGACCGGGCCGCCGAGGAGGATCGGGAGATGGCCGCGATGCTGAAAACATTCACCGAGGAGGAGGGGCTCCGGCGGCGCGAGATGCGCCTCAGCGAATTTCTCCAGCGTGATGAGGTGACGGGCAAGATCAAGGAGCGGTATCTCGGATTCGATATCTGTATGCGCTGCCACGCGGAATTGATGCCGCAGTTCATCGAGAGCCGTCATTTCCGCGCATTCAACATACTCGAGATCCAGGGCAAGACCGGCGACAAGAAATGCCTCCCATGCCATGCGACGGGATTCGGTCGCTTCAGCGGCTACGCTTCGGAGCGTGAGGAGAAGGGGGATATCTATCTCCGCGGTGTTCAGTGCGAAGCGTGCCACGGCCCCGGAACGCTGCACGCGCGGGATGGTTCGTATGTCGCGCGGGCCTGGAAATCATGCAGGGAATGTCATACGGCAGCCTGGAGTCCCGATTTCGACGAGCAAGCATACTGGAAACGGGCGGCGCACCGCGGTCCCCAGAGCGCGGTGCACGGATCCGATGAATCTTTCGAGTAGGGGAAACGATACCGATGAACAGGAAGAGTCACACGACGGTTCGCATATGGTTCTGCTGTCTGCTCTCCGCCGTCCTCGTACATCCGGAGCCGGCAGGGGGGATCGATTTCCTCGTCCCCGGCGTATCCCTGGCATCGGTCTCATTCAATCCCGGGGCCCGTGTGCGGTACCTCGTAACCTCCGAGGTGCGCGGATCGATCGACTCGTCGGAGGTTGAGCTTGCCGTTCTTGAATGTCACGCCGATGGGGTGCTCCTCGAGATTTTCTCGACACCCGTTCCGAAGATCGAGGAAGAGTCAGTTACGGTGCGTATGCGGCTCGACCGGCGGGTAACCGTGATCTCGTCCCCGGCCGAGTTCAAGGAATGCATCAGGGAGATACTGATCAGGGAGGGAACGGAACAGTTCCGGGAGCCCTCCGAGGATGAGATCGCGGAGTATGAATTCGACCGGGTGTTCCTGAGGAGAGATGAGGATACCGTGCGGCGCGATCTCGGAACGGAACGGATCGAGACCGCGGCAGGCTCATTTGACTGTGATATCGTCGAGCTGTCGCGGCACGATGATCGTGCCGTCAAGCTCGGGGGGATCGATGCACAACGTGTGGAGGAGGAGGTGAGCACGGTCTGGTTGTCCGGTGAGGTTCCTTTCTGGGGTATGGTCAGAAGCACGGTGGAGCGCAGGCGTGAAACGAGACTTATCGCTGATTCACCGCCGGTGAAGCTCGCGCCGCACGCAACGATCACGGCCTCGGTACTTGTCCACTACGTACGGGGGGAGTGACCGGAGCGGAAGAGTTCACCTCCCGGCGCACCTCGTTATTTCCATTGATCACAGCGTATTGGAAAAACGAATGATACAAATCCGATGGGTAACGGCGCCATGCATTGAGACCGGTGCTGCACTTTAGTCTTTACAATTATTACAGATAAATTAAATTAATTATGGGTAGTGATACATGGTTGGATGTAGTCATTGCCGGGTGTCTCCACAATCAGGATTCACTTCGGCGATGAGTGGGAAGTGAAGAAGGTTAACCTTTTTCGTTGGAGATATATATCTTAGTGCGCATGAACGGGAGTTGGAAGACATGAAGAGAATAGCCCCTTTGGTGATTGTTGTTCCGGTCGTGCTGGCGATGGTGAGTGGTGTATTGCGCGCCGATCCGTTCATCGAGATGGGACTGCGCCCCACCGCGGTTCTCATTGAAGATGAGCGCATGGACACATTCAACGAAGTCCGCAGGATACTCGGCGAGTATGGCGCGCGTGGATTGCAGGCGTTTCCGCCGAATGCCATATTCGGGAGATTTCCCGAATCCCTCGGTGCGGAGGCCTTCGCCGGCTTGCCCGTCACGGTGGTGGACTCGTACGAGGAGCTCGCTGCCGGCATGTGCGATCCGATCACTTACCGGGTGCTTCGAACCATCATGAATGAGCGCGAGATACTCGGGCGCAGTGTTCCGTACGACGGCACGCGGTTCAGGGATCTGATCCTCGGCATTCCGGATGACGTCAAAGAGGAGTACAACCGGGCGTATCTTCAGGAGGCCCCGCGTACGGGCGCGCCCCGCGAGATCGTCACGCGGACCATGGATCAGAATTCCGAGTTCATGATCGGATCGATTCTCGTCAACGTCATTTTTCCCGAGAGCGGCGGATCGAGTGAGGACTGGACGGAGGAGGAACTGGCCAATGCGATCAGCGATATCGCCGTCGGCATCTCGCAGTACCAGCAGAAGTCCCACTGGGTGACACAGGATTTCATCGTAAAATACTACCAGCAAATACCCGTTTCGATCGAACCGATCGAGGGCAACTTGAACATCGATCCCATCTGGATATCGGAGACAATGGACGCCCTGGAAGTCGATCCGCACTTGTCGTACGTCGGCCGGGTCCATGAATTCAATAACCGGACAAGGGTGGAATTCGGTACCGACTGGGTCTTTACATCGTTCGTGGTCGATGCGAGCCGCAACAAATGCTGGCGTGAAAACGATGGTCTATACGTGGCCTACACGAGATCCCTGGGTGGACCGTTCACGGTGGTTCCCTATCCCGCATGCCGCTTCGGCGGCGGCGTCGGATTCGCGCACGTGTACATTCACGAGATGAGCCACGTCTTTTACGCGCTCGATGAGTACATGGTGGCAGATCCCGACGCCTACTGGGATTGCAATGCGCATTCGGGGTACCTGGCGGTTCCGAACCTCAACACCCTGTTCCGCCAGTGCCAGGAAGTGACGAAGTGCATCATGAACAACGGGCAACTCGAGCTGCCGCTTCC
>CBFCXB010000426.1:0-2925 GCA_965601905.1 uncultured bacterium
GATGACAAGGAAATTCAGGAAAAAGTGGATAGGGTCATCTCTGTTCCTTCTGCCAATCCTCTTTTCACACCGTTTTTAACCACTCTTCCTCTTCAGCTTTTTGCCTATTACATCGCTGCCAAAAGGGGGGCCGATGTGGACCAGCCGAGAAATCTGGCAAAGAGTGTTACGGTTGAATAGATACCGTTTACGAAGGAGAGGAGTATGAAGCAGATCATCCACACGGATACGGCGCCCGCCGCGGTCGGCCCGTATAGTCAGGCCGTGCGCGCCGGGGAGTTCATCTTCGTTTCAGGTCAGCTCGGGATGGATCCCGAAACAGGCACACTAGTCGATGGAGGGGTGGAAAAGCAGGTGCACCAGGTGCTCGCGAACCTCAGGGCGATACTCGAAGCCGCGGGATCAGGACTGCAATCGGTCGTAAAGACAACCGTGCTGCTCCAGTCGATGGATGACTTCAAGGCGATGAACGAGGTGTATAAAACTTATTTTACCGGGGAACCGCCGGCGCGTGCGGCGTTCGAGATCGCCGGCCTTCCACTCGGCGCGCTCGTGGAGATCGAGGCGATCGCCTGCCTCGGCTGAGGGACCTCTTTACACCCGTTCGCCGATTACATATTATTCACTGGCGCGGACGCTTCGCACCGCACCGGCGAATAGTGGCTGCAGCGGCCAGCGTAGCGCTGCCGCTGAGCCGCAATTGACATGCGGGAATGGATGGGTTCTGGTGGACCTCGAGGACTTCAAATCCTTCTGCCGGGTGCTAAAACCATCCGGGGTGGGTTCGATTCCCACACATTCCCGCCAAACAGGAATCTGTTACCAGGCTTATCGTGCGATAGTTCGGACGATGTTATTTCCCGACAGAGAACATACGACCGCGGACCGTGTATCGAGCGCTCGCTGGATTGCGACGTGCGCTCTGGTCGTGGTGTGGACGACGGTCAGTTTCTGTACCGTGTGCCGGGCTTTTGTGATCGGTCCGATGTCACGGGAGTACTGTCCCACGACGGTGCATCACGTCTCAGGTGATACCGTGAGCGTCGACGAGACCGGTATCTTGTGGACCCAGGAGGAACTCAAGGAGGTATTGACCGAACAGGCGGGAATCGTGCCGGAAGGGGCCACCGCGAAAAGTAAAAACGCCCGTGTAGCGATGCTGTGCACGCTGCTCTTTCCCGGGCTCGGCCAGATGTACAACGAGCGTCCGTTCAAAGCGATCATCGCCATGAGTGTCGAGACATTCTACTTGAGCAAGATACTCTTCAACCATCGCAACGCACGGCGGGCGGAGCGCCACCGGGACAGACTGTCCTACGGTTCGTCGGAATGGAACCGGCAGGATTGGTGGATCGGCGAGTACAAGAAGAGAAGGCTCGACTGGATATGGTGGTCATCAGGCGTGCTTGTGGTACTGATGCTCGATTCATACATCGACGCCCATCTCTATGACATGAACATCAAGGTCGAGGGGACGGCTATCGAGGGGGGAGCAGGTATACAATTCGTCTATACGTTCTAGCGGTGGAGCTCGAATCGGGTATGGGCGGCGGACGGGCCGTCCGCCTCTGCAGGGCACGGTTTGTAGGAGACGTAAAAATCCTTGAACATATCATGGATTTGTATAGATTAAAGGAGCCGAAGGAGTTGTTTATTCGTAAAAACTAACGGTGGAACGAAACGGAGGAGCCCATGGCTCGAATGAAAAAGGGGAACAATAAGAAATCGAAGTTCAGGGAGTACACCGAGATAGTCGTGACCGCCGTTGTCCTCGCCCTGATCGTCCGGGCACTGCTCATTCAAAGCTACCATATTCCCTCCGAGTCGATGGAAAACACACTTCTCAAAGGTGATTTTCTCTTCGCCAGCAAGTTTCTTTACGGTGCAAAGGTTCCCTTCATCGATTGGCGTTTTCCAAAGATCAGGGACCCGAAACCGAGGGATGTTGTTATCTTCAAATTCCCCGGTGACGGCAAGACCGACTATATCAAACGCTGCATAGCGGTCGAGGGGCAGACGGTCGAGATTCGCGGGAAGCGCGTCTTCGTGGATGGCAAAGAATTGAAGGAAGATTACGCGAAGTTCGTCGGTGGTAATAGGCCGCGGCGGAACTTCGAGCCGTTCGTCGTACCCCAGAACCATATATTCGTCATGGGAGACAACCGCGATAACAGCTACGACTCCCGATTCTGGGGAGCCCTTCATAAGAAGTACCTCAGGGGTCAGGCGCTGTTTCTCTACTTCTCCGTCGATTACAAGAAACACTGGATCCGATTCAATAGGATCGGCGATATCATCCGCTAGGTGTTTTGTCTTACGTGCACAGAGAAATAATCCGCGCCACATCAGGTGCAAACGGTGCGAAGTTTGCTGCTGCAGGAGCGTCCTTGACAATACGTGCCAGAAAATCTACATTTCACTCAGCATTATGGGAACAGTGTCAAAAACAATGAAGACGATCACGGTTCACGATATCTCCTTGCCTGAGCGGGTATTGCTCAAGCGAGTCGCCGATTTGTATATAGAGACAGGCCGTCCGGTGAGTTCGCGAATGCTCAAACGGTATTACGGACTCGAGGCCAGTACTGCGTTTATTCGCAAGGTCCTCCACGTGCTCGAGGAGAAGGGGTATCTGTACAAGCCGCACATCTCCGCCGGCCGCATCCCGAGCGATGCGGGGTATCGGCTCTACGTGGATGATATCCAAAACATCAACCTGCTGAGCAGCAAGGTCGTTCGGGATATTCGCAGAAGGATCGGACAGGACCTCAATGATATCCGGGAAGTGATGCTGAGAACCTCCTACCTGCTCGGTGAGCTGACCAACTACATGGGATTCATGCTTGGTCTATTCAATTACTCGCATTGTGTCGAGAAACTGCGCATCGTCCAGCTCGAGGGTACAGCAGGGCTGGTGATTCTCAC
>CBFCXB010000427.1:0-2923 GCA_965601905.1 uncultured bacterium
CCAACGCCGCGGTAGATCGTGTACCCGTCGAGGTCCGGCTCGGCGTTCGGATCCCAGGTGAGCGTGAGCCCCTCGGGGACGAACGACTGCTCCCCGGCGAACGCCAAGGGTGGGCAGGGGGAGAGGTTGTCCACCGAGTAGCCGCTGTCGGGCTCGGACGCATAGAAGACGGCCGGGTCCGCCGTGTGCGCGATGACCTGGAAGTAATGGTACTCGTCACTCGTTGCGGTGGAGTCGAACATCGTCGGCTCGGGCGCCGAGTAGGAGAGAAGGTAGTACGGATCGACCGTATCGATGAGGTACCAGTAGTATGTTTCCGTTCCGAGGTCCTGGCGGCGGACCAGCGGTGCATCGGGCCGCTCCGCTCTGTCGAGAGGCGTGGTGCTTAGCTGCGGCTCCGTCGAGATCGGCAGCGCCGCAGCAGATTCCACCAGCCGCGCGCCGGCATCGATCATCAGCATCGCTGCTGTCGGATCGATCGCCCGCCAGACGGTGTAGCTCGTGATCTCCATGAGCGGCCACGGGTCGAGACGGCTCGCGTCCCACGAGAGGTTCACGCACCCGCCCTCATCGCCCGGAATGTCGCGTACGCCGCTGATCTGCGGCGCGGGGTACCCCCAGTACCCGTTCCGCTCGATCCGCTGGACGTATACGTCGGTTTCGCCGCTCCGCCAATCATCCCACACGATGATCGCGCCCGCGGCGCCGTCGGAGGCGATCACGGGATGATTCTGATCGTTCGCCGCCGTGCAGATCGCCGCCCCGTCATCCGTCCAGAGCATCGTGCCGGAGGCGTCGATCCGCTGCGCGTAGATGTCGGGATTCCAGACCCGTTCATCCTGCCAGGCGACGATAGCGCCGCCCATGCCGTCTGAGACGAGGCGCGGGTCGGTCTGGAAACCGGCGGCGTCGCAGACGACGACGCCGTCGGCGGTCCACTGGGTTGCGCCGGACTGGTCGATCCGCTGCGCGTACAGGTCGTATTCGGAGCCGGTGCGGAAATCGCGCCATACGACGATGGCGCCGCCCGTCCCGTCGGCGGCCAGCCGTGGATGTTCCTGGTCATCGGTGAAGGTGCAGACGGCGACGCCGTCCGCGGTCCACTGGCAGGTTCCGTTCAGGTGAATTTTCTGGGCGTAGATGTCATATGATGCGCCGCGGGCGTCGTACCACGTGATAATCGCGCCGATGTACCCGTCGTACGCGATCTCGGGATATAACTGGTCGCCGGATGCCGTGCAGACCGCCAGATTACCGGCCGCCCATTCGTCGCCGTCGGCGTCTATCCGTGTCGCGTAGATGTTGTAATCGGTTCCGTTCCGTTTGTCGTACCAGGTGATGATCGCGCCACCGGCGTTGTCCGTTGCGATTGCGGGCCAGTACTGAAAATCGGCGGTATCACAGATTGCGATCCCGTCGGTGGTCCAGAGTGCCGTGCCGGCGCCGTCGATACGCTGAGCGTAGATATCGGTGTACATGCTCACGCGGTGATCCTGCCAGACGATGATGGCGCCCCCCGCGGCGTCAGGGATCATTTCGACATGAACCTGGTCGCTCGATGCCGTGCAGACCGGCTCGCCGTATGTTCCCCAGAGCTTGTTCCCCCCCGCGTCGATCCGCTGCGCGTATATCTCTACTCCCGAGCGGAGATCCTCCCAGGCGATGATCGCCCCGCCCGCGCCGTCCGTGACGAGCTTGGGGAACCGCTCGAGCTGTAAGTCGCCCTGGACGAATACGCCCCCCGGCGTCCAGAGTTCGTTGCCGTCGACATCGAACTTCTGAGCCCAGATGTTGAAGTTGTCGTCGGTGCGCTTGTCGTGCCAGGTGGCGATGTAGGCGCCGTCCTCGGATCGTATGATCTCCGCGTAGAGTTGATGGTCGGTCTCGGTGCACAGGCCGTTGCCGTTCTCGATCCACGCGGCGTGGATCGTGCCGGGCGCGCCGGCGGTGAGCACAAACAGTGCAATGAGAACGAGAATGCGGGCATGCATTTTCATGAAGAATTCTCCTCGAGAAAGTTTGCGCTGCTGTTACTTTATTTATAGCAAAACGGGAATGATGTCCGTTGCGGGATGATGCAATGCCGGTATTCCCATCGAATGCCGCTCATAATGGCGGGTCGCGCATCCATTATATCATAATGACTGAAATATTTCCATAAAGTTGTTATAGTGCTGTTGTTATAATGCTGCGTGGAAGTGCGCATTCGTTCTATTTGTCCGTTCGAAAGGCTCGGGAAGCGTGTACTCCTGCTCGTTCCGTTCATTGGTGCAGCCGCGAAAGGATTATCGAAATGAGAATGCGAATAATTTTGGTGCTTTTTACTTTGCTCTGTCTCGTACTCGTCGCCTGCGCCCCGAAGGATGAACTGGCATCCGGTTCCGTCTCCCGCGCGGAGATTCAGAGCATCATCGAGTTTCTCGGGAGCGACCTGTTGGAAGGGCGCGCGCCGGGGACGCGCGGGGGCGAGCTCGCCGAGGAATATATGCAGAGCATATTCAAGCTGCTCGCGTTCGAGCCGTACGAGGGGAGCTACTTCCAGGAGTTTTCTTTGAAGGGGTATGCGACGTCGGATCTGGCGGTAGAGGCGAACGGTGTGCGGCTCGTATGGAAAGACGATGTCGTCGGGAGCTACGTGCGGGACGAGGCGTCGTTCTCGTTGCGCGGCGATGCCGTCTTCTGCGGGTACGGAATCGATTCGGACGCGTGGTCGTGGGACGATTACAAGGACACGCCGGTTGCGGGCAAGATCGTGATCGTGCGGGTCAACGAGCCGGGACGGGATGCGCCGGCGGCGCTTTCGGGCGGCGGCCCGGGCGCGGCGGCCGCCGGTAATCGCCCACCGCCCGCCGAAAGTGCCGACGAAGGCGGGGCCGATTCCACACTCTTCGAGGGGGCCGCCCTCACCTACTTCGGCCGCTGG
>CBFCXB010000428.1:0-2920 GCA_965601905.1 uncultured bacterium
GACTCGCCGGATTGCTGACATTGATTATCTGAAGACCGCTTGTTCCGCATGCCAAGTAGGCGTAGTTCCCAGCGACGGCAATGCCCTCACCGTTTCCAGGCGTACTATACGACCCAGCGAGCGTCGGGCTCGCCGGATTGCTGACATTGACAATCCGAAGGCCGACGCCCGAGTATGCCGTCACGTACGCGTAGTTCCCGACTACGGCAACATTGCTGATCGCGGAACCGGCATAGACCCCGGCAAGGGTCGGGCTTGCCGGGTTGCTGATATTGATGATTTGGAGACCGCCGTCGTAGTCTGATACGTAGGCATAGTTCCCCGCAACCGTCAAATCCACAGCGTATCCCGGCGTATCGTAGGAACCGATGAAGCCGAACTTGCCGAAGGTGTACGTTGTCACATTCGGGCCCAGCGTCGCGATCAGCTCATCGTCCCGATAGATCTTGACTCCATTTTCGATCCCGGACCGGTCGATCCACGTCATCTCGATTCTATCCTCATAGACGTCCGAGGCGTTGAACGACACGGGCGCCAGAAGCGTCGTGTAGCCCGAATCGGAATCCGCCTCGGATTCTCCATAATCGTCGTACGCGCGCACCTCGTAAAGGTGCATCTGCCCGAAGGTGGGAGACGTATCAACGAAGGATATTTCGTTGTCCTCCACCGTTCCGATCTCGGCGTCGTCGCGGTAGATGCGGTATCCCTCCTCGGCATCGGAGTTGTCGCGCCAGCGGATCTCGACCTCGCTCTCGGAGTCTCCCTTGTCGGCCACGACGCCCGTCGGCGCCGCGAGCACGCGGCGGCCGAGGTCCTCTGGGGTCTCGGAGTATCCAGGAGTGCCGCTCATGCTGTCGAACGCGGCGACGCTGTACATATAGGTCACCCCGGGGACTGCCGTGTAGTCGGTGTATGAGGTGCGGTTCGATCCGATGGGGGGAAGGCTGTCGATCACGGCCGACGCGGTGTCCTGCCTCAGAACGAGGTACCCCTGCTCGATCCGGGAGTTGTCCGTCCACGAGATGACGATCTTCTCCTCGTAGTCCTCATCGCTCGCGGTGAGTCCGGACGGCGCAAGGAGCTCGCGCTTGCCGCCAGCGCCCGGTCCCACGGCCTCAGCTCCGAGGGCGGTGACCGCGGTGACGGCATATTCATACTCCTGCCCGGCCGTGCCGCCGTAGTCGCGGTACGAGCGATCCCCGCCGCTCACCGTCTTGATGAATAACCCGTCGCGCATGATCCTGAACAGCGCTGTCCGGGTAGATGTGCTCTTCCAGGAGATCTCGACACGGTCCTCGAACGTGCCATCAGTCGCCGTCATCTCGTACGGCGCGAGCACGACGCTCCGGGAGCCGCTGTCCGATACTGAAGCGGAGGCTCCCCCCGAATCGCACACGGCGCGCACCGAGTATATGTAGGCAACGCCGGGCTCGGCCGTGAAGTCGTCCCACACGGTCATGTTGGCCCTCGTCGTGCCGAGCACGATGGGCCCCTCGTCAGTCTGCTTGTATGGGCGGATCACATTCTTCCCGTGACCCGTTGGTGGTTCCGGAGGCGGTTCTATGGATTCGCTGCGAGAGATCTCGTAGCCGCTCTCGGTGCCGGCATTATCCGTCCATGTGATCCGCACCTTGTCATCGAAAGTGGAGTCGCTGGCGCTGACGTCGCCGGGCGGCGGGAGAACGGTGCCGCCCGTTGCGCAGATATGGATCGACTCAGCGCCGCCCGGGCCGATCGTCGCGACGCAGTATTCGTGCGTCTGGTTGACGCCGACGGGCATGTCCGTGTAGGACAGACTGTCGACACCCGTCGAATCTATCGGCGCGCCGTCGCGGTGGATTCGATAACCGAGCTCATTCGTTGCCTGGCAGGTCCAGGTCAGAACCACACGGTCGAGGTACTGGCCTTGCGATGCGACGAGGTTCTCGGGCGGCAGCATAACCCCGCGCCAGCCGTCGTCTTCGACCACCGCCGATTGCTCTCCGCTCGAAACGTACGCGGCCACGCCGTAGATGTATACCGAATCGGGATCGGCCACCGCCGTCGCATCGATGTAATAACCGACGTTCGCCTCCACCGAGTCGATCGGCACATCTTTGCGATAGATGACGTAGCCGTTATTGATGCTCGACATATCGACCCACGTGATCCTCACGCCGTCTATGTACTGCCCGTCGGAGGCGGACACATCGTGGGGCGCAAAGATGATGCGGATGCCGTTGTCGCACACGGGCGCAGTCTCGTCAGCGGCCATGTCGGTCACGACAACGCAGTACGAGTACGTCTGGCCGAACGTGCCCGTCTCATCGTGGTAGGAGGCTGCGTCGCTCGAGACGAGCGACAGCAGCGTGCCGTCTCGGAGGACCTTGTAGGCGATGGCAGTCTGGCCGGTATTCTCCCAGGTTACCTCGACTCTCTGCTCCAAAGTGCCGTCCGTGGCCAACACCCATGAGGGAGCAATGAGCGCGGCGGGCTGGGCGAGCGGGGGAAATTCTCCGCTTTCGCGTTCGACGAGAGTAACGAGCGTGAGCGCTTCGTCCTGCAGCGCTGCATCGCCCGGCGCGCCTGCCACCGCGCGGCCTCCCACGACAAACGAACCGGTATCCGCCGCGGGCAGATCGCCCTTCTCGAGCTCCGCCCAACCGTTCCCGGACGGACCGAAGCGGTACACCGCGGCCTCGGTGCGACTCACCGAGGCGCGCGTGCGGACGGTGAGCTCTGTTCCGGTGACTTTCACCGCCGCGCCGAAGTACGATTCGGGCGCGGCATCGCTCGCGGTGAGCTTCTGCGTTTGTTTCCAGCGATCGCCCTCTCGCGTATAAACATAGGCGGCGCCGCGAAGCAGGTCATGCCATGGGGCGCCGACGACGATGCGATCTCCGAGTATCGACACCGAACCGCCGAAGTGGTCGTACTGCGC
>CBFCXB010000429.1:0-2914 GCA_965601905.1 uncultured bacterium
TACCCTTGTTGGCCTCGTGAAGAACCGGCCATTCTCTGAAGTTGTCGTATACTTCCCAGTACCCCGCTATTTTTGCCAGCCATTCATCCCGAACCACGACATGTTTTTCCGGCCAGTCACGAGGAATCTTGAGTTGCCAACCCGCAAGCACCCAGTCCGGATCCTCGATCATTTGCTTGTTCCCCCGCCACAGCCGGGGCCACTTAAGCGGATCACCGTATACATCCTCGTAACCCGCCACGATCCAGAGGCATTCTCCGTACTGGAGCTGCCACTGTTTCGGCAGGGTCGCAAGGGCTTGAAGTTGCTTGGTGAGATCATCGACCTGCGCTGAGAGTGTCGCGTACGTCTTTTCCGCCTCCCGCAGATCAAGTGTGAACTTCTTTATCCGCTCCTTGTTATCGGTGAGCTCCTGCTGCGCCTTCTCGGAACGAGCCTGCAGCCGTTCGAGTTCCCCGGCGAGATCATTGCAGTATTGTTCACGATCTTTTTTCGAAAGCTTCTCAAACTCCACATCCTCGTAGTACTCACCCGCGCTGATATCTATCGACCGCGGTTTGTATCTGCTGCAGCCGGCGCCGACTAACAGGATCAATAACACACATAACAGTACATACATATATTCTCTCGAGCGCATACCAACTCCCCTCATCATGGCGTCCTGTTACTCTCTCCCGCTGCCTTTCTTCATTTCACGGACCTTCTTCTCGAGTTCCTCCGGTTTATGCTCTATCATCTTGATTTCTTTGTTTTTCGCGGTAAGCTTCTGCTCCAGTTCGGCTGCCTTCCGGCCGGTTTCGACCGATTCCTGCTCGTATGTCTCGGCGTCGAGCCGTGACTCGTCGAGTGTAACGAGACTAGTTTCACAGGGTTTCACCGGTCCGCACCCTCCAACAAACGCGCAGCACATCCCGAGCAGTATCAGCATCACGAGCCCCGCACCCACTGTTTTCATAACTTGCACTCCTCCTTCTGCTTATATATCGTCACTCGTTATCGTTACGTTACAATCACGCTCCGTCATTGTCAAGCAAAAAGCCTTAATCCACGCTTTGCAAAGACTATGCCTGAAAGTTTCCCGTCACTACGTATCGTTCCCCGTTGTTACCCGGATGTGGAGCTCTTTGAGCAGCTCTTCCCCCACCTCGGAGGGAGCACCCTCCATGAGGGAAGTGGCGCTCTGCGTCTTGGGAAAGGCGATATAATCCCTTATCGATGAGCCTCCCCCCACGATCATGGCGATGCGATCGAGGCCGAGTGCGATACCACCGTGCGGCGGCGCTCCGTACTGAAAGGCCTCGAGAAGAAACCCGAACCTTCTCTGTGCTTCCTCCGCGTCGATCCCTATGATATTGAAGACTCTCTCCTGTAATCCCCTGTTGTGTATACGGATACTCCCCGAGCCGAGCTCCGTCCCATTGCAGACGAGATCGTACAGGTGCCCCCGCACCCCGCCCGGATCGTCCTTGATGCGCTCGATATCCTCTTCGAGTGGCATCGAGAAGATATGGTGGGCCGGTTCCCACCCCCCCCGGTCGGCGGCAACGAAGAGCGGAAAACGGTACACCCATGCAAACCGGTACCCTTCATCGCCTCGCAGCAGGTACTCTCTGCCGATATGGTTTCTCAACTCACCGAGCGAACGCGCCACGACGGGTGTCTCACCGCCGAAGAGTAGGATCATGGTCGCGCCCTGCACATCGAACCTCTCGCGCATGAGCCGCACCGTTTCTGATGTGAGATACTTCGCGATGGGCGATGAAATCTTTCCGCTGCCCTCTACCTTGACCGTGACGAGGCCGCCTGCTCCCCACTCCTTTGCCACCGCCTCGAGCTCATGAATCGCCTTCCGGGAAAAGTCGGCCCCGCCGGGGAACGATATCCCCCGCACCGATCCTTCACCGGTGACGATCGACGAGAACACCTTGAACGCGCTGCCGTGGAACAGATCGCCGCAGTCGACGATCTCGAGGCCGAAGCGCAGGTCGGGCTTGTCGGTCCCGTACGAATCGATCGCGTCGGAGTACGTCATACGGGGAAACGGAATCGTGAGATCGAGATCGGCGACCTCAGCCATGAGTGATTTCATCAGCCGCTCGGTCACATCGAAGATATCCTCCTCGGTGACAAAGCTCATCTCGACATCGATCTGTGTGTGTTCCGGCTGGCGGTCCGCCCGCAGATCCTCGTCCCTGAGGCAGCGTGCGAGTTGAAAATACCGGTCGAAACCGGCGACCATCAGTATCTGTTTGTACAACTGCGGACTCTGGGGCAGGGCGAAGAATTTACCCGGCTGAAGTCTGCTCGGTACGAGGTAATCCCGCGCTCCTTCGGGGGTCCGCCGCACGAGCATCGGCGTCTCGATCTCGAGAAATCCCTCGGATGCGAGGAAGTTCCGCACGCTGAGAGCCAGCCGGTGGCGCAGCTCTATGTTGCGTTGCAGGGGATCGCGCCGGAGATCGAGATACCGGTACCGGAGCCGCAGGTCCTCGTTTGCCTGCACTTCACTGGTCACGGTGAACGGCGGAACCTCGCTACGGTTCAGGACTATGACACGTTCGGCAACTACCTCGATCTCGCCGGTTTCCATTTTCGGATTGACCATATCACCGGGCCGCCGTCGAACCATGCCGCGGCAGGCTATGACATCCTCCGCGCGGAGCGACCGGAAGAGCTCATGCAGCTCGGTCTGTTCCTCGCTGACGACGAGCTGTACAATACCGGTCCGGTCCCAAAGATCGAGAAATGTTAGATATCCCAGCTCCCGCACCCTCTTGACCCAGCCGGTGAGCATGACGCGCCGCCCCTCATCCGCCCCGCGCACCTCGCCGCAGCGGTGGGTCCGCTTCCACCCTTCCGCCAGATGATAGATGTTCGGTTCACTCACGAGGCCACCTCAGCTTTCCTTCCCGTT
>CBFCXB010000430.1:0-2881 GCA_965601905.1 uncultured bacterium
CGCATGATCGACGCCCGGATAAGCTCGTCGTCGAATGGGAGTATCTCCGTGTGAATGGGAAGCCGGTTGCGCGGCGGCGTGTCTATGACGGATATGTCCCTGATGCCCGAAATGGCCATCGAGAGCGTACGCGGTATCGGGGTTGCCGTCATGCTGAGGACATCGACGCTGCGTCTCTTCTTCTTGAATGCTTCCTTGTGCCGCACGCCGAACCGGTGTTCCTCGTCTATGACCAACAGTCCCAACTTCTTGAACGAGACATCCTTCGAGAGGAGCCGGTGGGTGCCGACAACGACGTCGACCGTGCCGCCGGCGATTCCCTCCACCAGCGTTTTCTGTTTGGCCGGGGATATAAAACGGCTCAGCATCGCGATGTTGACGGGATACCCCTGCAACCGTTCCTGTAACGTGTTGTAATGCTGAAGGGCGAGGACCGTCGTCGGTACGAGCAGCGCGCACTGCCTCCCCGACAGAACCATCTTGAACGCGGCCCGCACCGCGACTTCCGTCTTGCCGAATCCGACATCTCCGCACAGCAGCCTGTCCATCGGCCGGTTTGACTCGAGATCACTCTTGACCTCCGCCGTGGACTCGATCTGATGGGGCGTATCCTCGTAGGGGAAGGACGCCTCCATCTCCCTCTGCCACGGCTTGTCCTTTTCCGCCTGGAATCCAGAGGCGATCTGGCGCGCCGCATAGATCTCGAGGAGATCCCGCGCGACGCGCTCCGCGCTCTTGCGCGCCCGCGTGCGGGCCTTTGTCCAGACGACACCGCCCAGCCTGTTGAGGGTAGGCTCGGCGCCCTCGGCGGCCACGTACTTCTCCACCATGCGGAGTTGCGCGACCGGAATGAAGAGGTGGTCGTCCCCCTCGTATCTGATATCGAGACACTCCGTTCTATTCCCCTCGAGCTCGAGCACCCGCGATCCCATATACCGACCGACACCGTGATTGACGTGCACGACGAATTCCCCCGGTTTGAAATGGGAGGGATCGTACGTCAGGGAGCGCCGCCGGGAGCGGGCGGCATGGTACGGCCGGTGGTATCTCCCGAAAACCTCCTCCTCGCTTAGAAGCAGCACTCCCACGGCGGGCCACCGCACCCCGCCCGAGAGGTCCCCTATCGGGAAATCGATATCGAGCGAGACCTCGGCGAGCAACTCCTCCGCGCGATCGCGCTGGAACTCATTCGAGCAGAAAAGGAACACGCCGGTGCTGCAGGCGAGCTCACGCCGCACATCCCTCAGCAATCCCTTGAGATTCCGCCTGTAATCCCCCGGCCTGCTGGTGGAGAACCGCACCGAACCATCCCGGCCGAGCCGGCGCATCGCGAGAACGGGGCATCTCCCCAGTATCTCCCGCATCTCATCTTCGTCCGTGTATACATCATCGGGGGCGGGATAGAGCACACCCTCCTCCCCGGAACGTTCGTAGCGGCGGATGATCTCTTCCCGCAGCCCGGCCATCGCGGATTCGGCATCCTCCGCATCGAACAGCACGATGAGGGGATCGCGCTCGAAGTATCTGAAGATCGGCGTCACCTCGTGAACAACCGCCGCGTAATGCTCCATGCCGAAGAAAGAGATTCCCCGTTCGAGGCGTTCCAGGGGGAGCATCAGCCGGTCGCGCTCCTCCCCATCCACCCCTTTGGTGTGGCGCTCGAACCACCGCCGCAGCTTGCCGAGGCCCTCTTCGTCTGGAACGAGATGGTGGAGGGGGTGAATGCGGAAACGCTCCCGAGGATCCGTGGAGCGCTGCGTTTCGACATCGAAGGTGCGCATCGACACGATCTCGTCCCCATCGAACTCCATCCGCACGGGAGTCGTTTCCCCGACGGCGAACAGATCGAGAATGCCGCCTCGCCGCGAGAACTGCCCCTTCGCCTCGACGATCCCATGCCGCTCGTACCCCAGGAGCGTCAGGTTCTCGCAGAGGTCTATCGGATCGTGCTCCCCTCCTTTAACGAGGTCGATGATGAGCGATCGAAAGAACGCGGGAGGGAAGACCTTCTTGAGAACGGAACTCGGCGTGGTAATGCAGCCGGCGCACCGCCGATCCGAGAGGGCGTCCAGGGCGCGCATCTGGAGTCCGGTGAGGTCGCGGTCGGGATCGTGGTAGTCGTACGGAAGAATCTCATCCTCGGGATACGAGATGACGCCCTCGATATCGAATATCCGCAGGTCCGCCTCGATATCTCGGGCCGTAACCGGATCGGACGCAATGACGAGCACGGGGCCGTCCCATTCGCCCGCGAGGCAGGCGAGAAGCAGCGATCTGGCGCTGCCGTTCAACCCGCACACCGACTCGTCCGCTCCGTCTCCGCGGATCGCGCGTGCAATCTTCCCGTATTCGGGGAGCGCCCGCACCCGTTTCTTGATGTCTTCCCACATACCGTTGCTCCTCGGCCGCCTGCATCATCGCCGGAATCGCGTGGCGGATGCAGGCGCGACGAACGTTCACGCGGCGGCCTCTCCCCGTATCCGCTGCGCGACGACGAGTTCGAGCGCGAACAGGACAATGGCGGCGAGTATGAGCGTCGTCGATATCTCCCGACCTTCGCGCGCACGATTGATGCTCGCGGCGAGTTCGTCCCCGGAATCAAGAACGAGGTATGAGGAGAGGCCGAGTGAATCAGCCGCCTCGGCGCCTGACATGCCCTCGAGATCGGATTCGAGACGGCAGTCGGGATTGACCGCGACGAGCCCCGTGATATCGGATCCCCTGCTTATCGTGATGAATCCCGGTTCGTCGGCGGGCGGCAGTATCACGCCCCCCGCATCACCAGGGGCCGGAGCGGCGGATCCTGTTTGCGGGGACTCCGCCCGCGCCGCCCTCGCGGATACATTCCCCCTGACCCTCTCGGGTTGCATCTCCCCGCCGC
>CBFCXB010000431.1:0-2876 GCA_965601905.1 uncultured bacterium
GGCGAAAACGGTCGAGGAGCGGCACGTCAACATGGAAGAGATCATACGGCGTGCGCGGGGATAGCGCTCACAGACCGCTACCGGCGCGTGAAATGCGTCTCGCCGGTCAATGCGTCGTCAAACGCATCCTTCCGGACGCTGAAGCGGTAACATCGATCGATGATTGGAACGGCCCCGGAGGGAATCGAGAATGAAGCGACGTAATTCGCAATGAGGTTGTTGGTGTAGAGGTTGTATATCGATATCTCCTCCTCGCCGGCCGCGATCATGTACTTCTCGCCGCGGTAATCTCCATCCCCGACGATATCGTTATATGCGGTGCTCTGGAATCCATCATAATCATCACCGGCGCCGATGAGCAGTGTGTCTTGCAGCTCGAAATAGTATCTCTCGCCGTTCTCCGACACGTTGACCGACCCGTCGGCGTAAACGGGTCCGGCTTCATCGGGGGGTGCGGCGAATTCGATCATTCGTTCTTTCGCGAACGCGGTGATGAAATCCCGCCATGCGGTCCGTTCCGGTAGCTCGTTTTCAGCAATCCGCGCCGTATCGATTTCCGCCGCCGTCCCGCCGTACCGGCGGTACAGATCGAGATACCCATCGATACCGAGATGCTCCACGAGAAACAGGTTGTAGAGTCCGCTCGCCGGATAGCCGATCGATGCGTCTAATGCGTAGAAATCGCTCTTTGCCAAAAGATCCCTGTAATCGATCATTTCCGATCTGTACAGAAAGAGCCCGAGATCGAGAATCACGCGCGGCTCCTTGCCGCCGCGCCCCCCGAACGCGACGGCGAACCCTTCCAGCAGGAACGGATGCGTGTAGAGCGGCACATCTCTCAGTTTGTAATTCACGAGAAGGTGTATCAGCTCATGGTAGTGCGCGTTGAACGTCGTCACGACGAAGTCGCAGGCGACGATGAACATCCCGCGCGCGTGGAATCCGGTCAGGAGCTGTATCTCCTCCTGGTCCCTGCAGAGGAAGTAAAATATCTTCTCGCGCTCGATTCTCTCGAGCTCATCATCATCGAGCGTGAGCACCCCCGCAGCCGTATCGAAGAAGCGCTCGAGATTGTCGATGCAGTATTTATTAAAAATGGTCGTGTCGCTCACACAAATCACGAAATGAGGGCTTTCCCACCGCCGCCACTCTCTCGTGAGGTATGATATCCGGGAGACGAGATTCGGTCCCTTGAAGTAGAATTCTTTTTTATACTCTTTCGCCGGCATGGAAAAGAGCACACTCGAGAATCCGTCACCGAGGTCCCGGACGGCGACTGTGTATCGCCAGCCACGCTCTCTGATACCGTTTGTGATCAATTCATCGATATCGTACGAGATGAGAAATTTATGTGGCACGCCCTCGTAGCGAATGCCGAGACGGTGGGCCGTCCGCAGGGCGTCGGCGTCGACGAAGTCCTCGACCGAATCTCCGCCTTCGAGCAGCGCCCGTATGAACCGTTCCGCGCGCTCGTGCGTAAGGGACTCAGCCAACGTGTGAACGGGGAACAGAAGAATAATGATTATGCCGATCCGCGCAGTAAACATATTTCATTTCAGCGGAATCATACTCCGCTTTCTGATTAGCACCGCGGCGGCCAGTATCATCGCCAGCGCCACAACGACGAGGACCGGCGCCGTCATGAGCGGCACCGGAACCGGCTCGATCACATGCACGATCTGCACGCAGGTGTCGTAGACCGTACCGGTCGCCGCATCCCACGCAACGATCGTCAGCGTGTCGAGATCGCAGATCTCCGCCGCGCCGGCGTCGACGACGCCGTAGACGTCATCGCACTCGCCGCCGCCGATCGGCGGGGTGGCGCCGCACTGCGGGAAGCCGTCGCCGATGGAGCCCATACTGTAGATGCAGTAATCGTACACCTTCGCGCCGGCGCACGGATCGCCGTTGCAGATCGTGAACGGCACGTACGCCGCCGTCTGGCCCTTCTCGATAGTGTACAGGCTGTCCTGCAGGATGTAAAGCGCGGGCGGTGAGGACACGATGTGGACGATAACGGTATCGGCGCTGTAGTACGGAGCGCCGCCGTACCAGTTCGGATCCTCGCAGAGATCCTCGCAGTCGTTGCACGCAATCGTTTCATCGCACCAGCTCATACGCACGATCAGCGTGTCGTAATCGCACACGGCGACATCGCACGGTACCGTGAGGCAGACGTCCTGCCACCAGAGGTAGCCGGGATCGAGCAGGTAGCAACTCCCCAGCGGGGGATCGGCGGTGATCGTCCATCCGCGCGTATCGGAGGCGTGAACGCAGAAGGTGTCGGCATCGGGGCAGGCAATCGATACGAAACCTAAGTTGCAGGGCCCCATGGTCCAGCAGTACGTCTCACCGGCGATCATGTCGTGCGCGGTCTCTCCGAAATCGACATAGAATCCCGGATCGCCCTCCCAAGAGCATGCAGGCGGATAATCGTACGGACCGACGAGCCCGCGAATGCCGACATCGCCATACCCGTAGCCTCCGGCATCGAGCGCCGTCCATGAGCTGCCGTCATCGCTCACGTAGCTCCTGTTCGTTTCCATGGGCCCCGTATCGTCGAACGGGAGCGGATACGGGTACGATCCCGTGTTGAATTCGATGGCGATATAGAGCGGATCGGCGGGATTCACCGGGATCTGCTGGCCGAGATCGATCGAGTAATATCCTGCATCCGACACCGAGCCGCCGATGGGTCCTACGATCAAATCTGCCAGGGCGCCTCCCGAAAACGTGTCGTACACGTAGATCGCATATGTCGTCGGAGCTCCCACGGCCCAGAATTCGACGGCCTTCAAGTATCCGCATCCCTCGAGGCAGAAATCGGGCGGTTTGAGCTCGACGAAGCCCCAATCATCGCTGTCTCCGTACCCTAC
>CBFCXB010000432.1:0-2875 GCA_965601905.1 uncultured bacterium
AAACCTTTATACTGGATATGGGGGAGGCGCTGAACATTCTCGAGATCGCCCACGATATCATAATGCTCTCCGGGTACGAGCCTGAGAACGAGATCCCGATTGCCATCACGGGGCTCCATGAGGGCGAGAAACTGCACGAGGAATTGCTCAATGCCGACGAGGAGCTGGTACAGCTTGGTGGGGAGAGGATGATGCTTGCTCGACCGTCCGATCCCGTTTCTTCTGATATCGAACGTGGTATCGACGAGATGATCGAACTGGCGAGAAAGGGGGAGACGAAGAAGGTGCTGGAGGCCATGTCCAACCTGATCCCGGGCTGTTGTCTGTCAGACAGGGCCACGGTGTAAGAGAGTGTGACGTGTGTGAAGATCGGGGTTGAACAAACACTTGACGAGAGAGCTGTTTTGGAGTTCGTCGCTGCTTTTGGGGAGGCGACCTTTTTTCATACTCCTGCATGGCTCGCCGTTCTGGAGGCCTCATTCCGGCGATTGCGGACCGGTTGGATAACGGCACGCGAGGGCGGCGAGCTCGTCGGCGTCATGCCCGTGGTGGAAATGCAGAGGGGACCGTTCCGGTTTCTCTGGTCGCTTCCCTTCGGCACGTACGGCCATCCCCTCGCGCGTGATCCAGCGGTCAGGGCGGCACTTCTCAGGATATTCGTCCGCCTTGCATCGCGCTGCTGCTGCCTCGAATCCGCCGCCAGCTTCTTCGACAGCGCGTGGTTTTCCGATGTGCCGGCGGGCGCGTGCGTGCGGATGGAGGAGTGTTGCCTGATCGAGCTCGAAGGGAGCTTCGAGGATTTCTGGCGGGGGGTGCTGAGCAGCAAGCGACGGCAGCTGTGTAACAGGGGGCTGCGTGCGGGTGTTACGGTCCGGGTGCTCGAGACGGAGGAGGAGGTGCAGGCGTTCCACGCTCTCTACGTTGCCGGCTCCCGGGCGTGGGGTGGTGTTCATCCCTACCCGCTGCGTTTTTTCCTCGAGCTTTTCAAGCGGCGTGACAGCGGTGTCGTTTTCTGGGGCGGCTACATCGGCGGTAAGCTTCTCGGGGGTAACATCGATTTTTATTACGGGGAAATGGCGCAGGCGTGGCAGGCGGGGATCTCGCCCGAGGCGTATCCGTACCACGTCGGCTCGCTGCTCGTCACCAGCGCCGTCGAGGAGGCCTACCGGCGGGGATTCAAAATCTTCAATCTCGGAAGCAGCGGCGGAGACGAGGGTCTCATCTTCTTCAAGAAATCGCTCGGCGGCACCGAGTACGTCTATCCGGTTCTCGAGATGAAAAAGAGATGGTGGGGATGGCTGCGAAGGCGCTTGTAAACGGGAGATCGAAAATCGTCGAGAATACCGTCTCTCTCACCGTGAGCGGAGCCGCCGGACTCATCTTCACCGTCATTCAACTCGGCGTTTTGAGCCGTTCACTCTCGGAAGATTACTTCGGTCTCTTCGTCGCACTCCGGGGATTCTCGCTTCTCGTCTCGGCTGTCATGCTCGTCGGGTTGCCCCAGGTCCTCATTCGCTATCTGCCGTCCTACCAGAGCAGGGGAATACAGTGGCGGGCGCTCTTCCTGTTTGTTGTCTCGACATTCGCAGTGCTCGCCCTCGGTTTGATCCTGTACATCGGAATTGATCTGTGGCGGGGATGGATACCGGAAAGTCTCAGTTCCCTCTTTATGGGGACTGTCACACCCTGGATACTGCTCGCGTCAGTCACGCTCGCATTGAAGCTGCTCCTCTACGGAGGATTCAGCGGCCTCAGGGAGATGCGGATGCAGATGTTTCTCGAACCGCTCTACCTGTGCGCCTTTACTCTATACATTTTCGTCAACAGGAGCGATCTCACGGTCCTGCGGCTGTTTCAGATCATATTCCTTTTCAATGGAATCGTGTTCTGTTTCGGACTGCCGATTTTCATCTTTCTCGCTCGCCGGCTCATCGGTGAAGAGGAGTCGGAACGGCGGGATCGTGTCGTGATGCCCTCCTTCTTTCCGTACTGGAGCGGCGCGATCGTGCTGAGCTTTGTCGCGCTGGCCTTCACCGATGTCGATCGGTTCGTTATGTCATCGGTGCTCCCCGTCTCGGCGATCTCGATCTTTCATGTGGCGTCGCGTATAAACGGTCTTCTGAAGCGTTTTCTCGGGATGCCCGTGGTCGCCGCCCAGCCCGAGATCACGAGGGTGTACGAACAGGGTCGCGGGGGGGAGTTGGCCGGAAAAATCAGTCTGTTTACCAAGGGGATCTTCGTGGCTTCGATACTCTCGGCCGGGCTTGTGGCCGTTATCGGGAGGGACGTTATCGCTATTCTCTCGGGACCGCTGTACCGGGACGCGTACCATATTCTACTCGTACTGCTGCCGACCGTTCCGATCTCGGCCATCGTGGCGCCGCTAGTCGTCACGATGCGCTCCCTCCATTTCATGCACTGGGCCGTGCTCTGCGATTTTGTGTGGATGGCGGGCTACTTCGGCACATTCTCTTTCTTTGTTTCGCTGTGGGGTGTCGTCGGTATGGGCGTCGCCCAGGCTGCCGCCACGGTGATCCAGATGGTCGTCGCTATCGCGCTCGCGCGGCGCGAGGGATTTTACGGTGGATTCGCACCCCGCCTCGCAAAGGTGCTGATTGTCGTTGTCGTGGCGGTACCATTCGGTTTGGTGATAACGTGGAGACTGGGTATGGCAGCCTCCATCGCGTGTATCGTCCTCTTTCCCGTTGCCTGCAAGTTCGTCGTCCGGGCCCTCGGGTTATTCGACGACGGAGAGAAGCGTCAAATTGTGGGACTGGTACCGGGCAGGCCGGGCCGGCGTCTCGCGACGTGGTTGCTATCGATGGAGACGAGAGCGTGAAGCAGAGAAGTATTCTGATGATGATCAATTTTTTCC
>CBFCXB010000433.1:0-2867 GCA_965601905.1 uncultured bacterium
TCGAGAGGGCGGGCGCACGGTCGGCGCCGGCGTCGTGACCGAGATTTTAGAATAGTTACGGCTCAGCGGCAGCGGGATGATGGCCGCTGCAGCCGTAATTCGATAGCGCGGGCGCGAAGAGTCCGCGACATCGAGTGATTAGTTACAAACGGATTTCGGAGGTTGCCCGGTGGACGGTCAGAGAATACGGATCAGATTAAAGGCGTACGAACACTCGACGCTGGATCGTAGCGCGGAGGAGATCGTGCGGACCGCGCGGCGGACCGGCGCCGATGTGTCCGGGCCCATTCCTCTGCCGACGAAGAGGAGCGTGTACACGGTGCTCCGCTCTCCTCACGTGAACAAGAAGTCTCGGGAGCAGTTCGAGATAAGAGTACACAAGCGACTCATCTGGATCACGAACGTGACGCCCAAGGCGGTTGACGCCTTGCAGAAACTGGATCTTCCTGCAGGCGTCGACATCGAGATCAGGGTCTGAGTTCGGAGGAAACGATGGTTGGCTTGATCGGCAAGAAGATCGGGATGACGCAGGTGTTCGATGAGAACGGGGTGCTCATTCCCGTCTCCGTTATACGGGCGGGACCGTGTCCCGTGGTTCAGGTGAAGACGGCTGAACGCGACGGTTACAACGCGCTGCAGCTTGCCTTTGGGCAAGTGCGCCCGACGCGTGCGACGCTGCCGGAACTGGGACATTTCCGCAAGGTGGGGCTGCCGCCCTATCGGAATCTCCAGGAGTTCCGGATGGATGACACCACCGGGTTCGAGCCGGGGCAGCTTATCGATGTAGGGATTTTCAAGGATGTGGAGCGGGTGAACGTGACGGGCATGACGAAAGGGAAAGGGTACCAGGGAGTGATCAAGCGGCATGGATTCCATGGCGGAAGGAGCACGCACGGCTCGATGTCCCACCGGGTTCCGGGATCGATCGGCATGGCGGCGTATCCCTCGAGAGTGCTCAAGGGAACGAAGCTTCCTGGGCGGATGGGACATAAACAGCTTACGATGAAGAATCTCAAGGTCATCGACATCGACGTGGAGAACGGCGTTCTGCTCGTACGGGGGTCGGTGCCCGGAGCGCGGAACACCGTTCTGAGAGTAACGGCGTCTCCGGCTGGATAGCTAACGGTGAGGAAGACTTATGGCGACTGCACGGTTGTACGATTTCAGCGGTGATCTCAAAGGCTCGGTCGATCTGCCGTCCTACCTCTTCGAAGCCGAGGTGAAGAATGCAGTGTTGTACGATGCGATCCGCATGTATCTCGCGAACAGGAGGAGTGGTACGGCCAAGACCAAGGGACGCAGTGAGGTCTTATTCAGTAAGCGGAAACCGTACCGCCAGAAAGGGATCGGGCGGGCCAGGGCCGGTAAGCGGAGCTCGCCGATCTGGCGGGGCGGCGGTGTCGTGTTCGGCCCGCATCCGCGGGATTACCGTTTCTCCATTCCGAAAAAGGTGAAACGGCTGGCGCTCCGTTCCGCCCTGAGCGACAAGGGGCGCGCGGATGGTGTAATCGTGGTGGAGAACGCCCGGATGGATGAGCCGAAGACGAAGCGCTTCGCCGAATTCCTGCAGGTTTCAGGACTCGGCGGGAAGCGCGTGCTTTTCGTTGCCGATGCGTTCGACGACAACCTGTATCGTTCGGTGCGGAATATCCCGGGCATTGCGTTTATCGTGAGCCGCAATATAAATGCATACGAAATCCTCAGGTCGGACGTAGTTCTCTTCACCAGGAAGGCGCTGTCTTCCCTCGAGGAGGTGTTCACGCAATGAAGGGCATCGAGAGGATCATCCTGAAGCCGGTCATCACGGAACGGAGCACATTCCTCAAGGAAACGAGCAACAAATTCGTATTCGAGGTCGACCCGCGCGCCAACAAGCGCGAGATACGCCTTGCAGTGGAGAAGCTTTTCAATGTCAAGGTACGTGATGTGAAGACATCGATGATCCGGGGAAAGCCGAAAACGACATTCATGAAAGGCGGCCGTTTCACCGGCAGGCGCCCCGACAGAAAGAAGGCGATAGTAAAGCTTTCAAAGGGTGAATCGATCGATATATTCGACCAGGTGTAACGCCCGTTCGGGCCTGTGCCCGGGAGGAGGCGCCGCCCCGCAGCGCATCGGAGCGGAGACGGTCGAAGCAGTTTGAATGATAGTGCAGGAGACGGAGAATAAAGGGAAGTAAGCGATGGCTATCAAGAAGTACAAGCCGATGACACCGGCGCTGCGATACAAGACCGTGACCGATTACTCGGTGTTGACGAAAAAGTCCCCGGAGAAATCTCTGCTCGAGCCGATGAAAAGCAGCGGGGGAAGAAACAACCGGGGCCGGATCACGATGCGCCGCATGGGTGGTGGGCACAAGCGCCGGTACCGCCGTGTCGATTTCAGGCGTGACAAGCACGGCGTTCCGGCCACCGTTGCCTCGATCGAGTACGATCCAAACCGCTCGGCCTTCATATCGCTGCTTCATTACCATGACGGCGAGAAGCGTTACATCCTCGCGCCGCACGGCGTGAAAGAGGGTGACACGGTGATCTCGGGGCCGGATGTCGATATCCACCCGGGAAACGCCCTTCCGCTCGAGAAGATCCCGACCGGTCTCTTCGTGCACAACATCGAGCTCGTGGCCGGCAAGGGGGGGCAGATGGTGCGGAGCGCCGGAGCCTACGCGCAGCTCATGGCGAAGGAGGGGGGGTATGTCACGCTGCGTCTTCCCAGTGGCGAGATTCGCATGGTACGCCGGGAGTGTTACGCCACTGTCGGGCAGTTGAGCAACGTGGACCACGAGAACGTCTCGATAGGCAAGGCCGGGCGGTCGCGCTGGCTCGGCAAGCGCCCGAAGGTCCGCGGCGTGGCGATGAACCCGATAG
>CBFCXB010000434.1:0-2861 GCA_965601905.1 uncultured bacterium
TCGCCGGGCCCACGCACGGCCAGCCTGCTCGCCACGTTGTAGACCGTCCCGTAGAGAAATCCGTACGGGGCCATGGCGAGCAGGGAAAAAACAAGGGCCGGGATAAACGGCGGGAACGTCCCGGGCGGGCGGGCAAGATAGCCGCGTGCCAAACGGATCAAAACGGTCGTTGCGGGATAGAGCAGGGCTATCGAAACGGCGAGTAACTGGAATGAACGGTGCGCTCTTCGTGCGGGAAGCGCGATGATCCGGCCGCCGAGCTCTCCGCCGACACCGACCCAGAAGAGCCATCCCGCGAGCAGCGCTCCCACGACGAGCTCGGTGCCGGTAAACAGCGCAAGCATCTCACGAATAAAAACCGCCTGCGCAAGTACCGCACAAAAGCCAAGCGAAATGACGTGTATCGATTTCAAGAATCGAACTCGCACCACGTGGAAAGAAAAACGTCAGCCGTCGAAATATTCCTCCTCGAAGACCGTCTCGAAATCGTAGACATCGATGAAATCCTCGATGCTGTCACTGTCCGTCTTGCTGAGGAGTCCGGTCTCGATGAGATTGAAAACAATGTTGCCGAAATCTTCCGTCGTTGTGACGCCCCAGAAATTGAAAACCTCTTTCGCCATCGGCCCGAACTGCTCGAGCGCCGTCCCACGGATCCCCGCCAGCAATTCCCTGCCGCCCACGTGGCGGGCTTTCGGCATACTGCCCATCGTATGTTCCAGTGCGGCCATGACGAAAGAGTATGCATTCGCCTTGTAACGCGTATCGCGCGTCGTGAGCTCCTCGATCTTTTTCCACGTTTCGGTCAGGTGTTTCATACCGAATATCCTCCGCGCGTTCACCGCACCATTCTATACCATTCGACGGGCATCATCCATACAATATTCGTCTCCCTCGGCCCTCGCTTACCCGACACGGCCGGAAATCCAGCCCCCCGGCACTTCTCATCGCTATGCTCCGGCCCGCGGCACACGGGACGTCACACCCCACCTGTCCTGATGCGAAGGATCGTCTCCTTTTCGTACGCCGGATCGGGCCGGGGATACTCGAGCATATAGTGCAATCCACGCGATTCCTTTCGCTTCAGGGCCGAGACGACGACGAGGCCACTGACGAGCGCGATGTTGCGCAGCTCGACGAGATCGGCGGAAACACCGTACTCACCATAGAGACGGTCGACCGTCTTCTGTATCTGCCGGATCCTTTCACGCGCGAGGTGGAGTCTCTCTTCCGATCGCACGATGCCGACATAGTCCCACATCACCCTTCGAGTGATATCCCAGTCATGATCCAGAATAACGGTCTCGAGCTCCCTGGGATCACCGACCGGCCGAGTCGTGGTTCGCACCCCTTTCGATGCCGGTCGTGTTCCCCGGTTCCGGCGCACGTACCGGGCGCAGCGATCGGCGAAAACGATCGCCTCGAGCAGCGAGTTGCTGGCCAGGCGGTTCGCGCCGTGAACGCCGGAACAGGCCACCTCGCCGATCGCGAAGAGCCCGGGAAGATCGGTCCGTCCATCTATGTCGATCTTGACACCGCCGCACATGTAGTGCGCGGCCGGCACCACCGGAATCGGATCCCGGCTGATATCGATGCCGAATCCCTGACACATCTCGAAGACGTACGGAAAGCGCTTCTTGAGCCAGCTCCGCGACCGGTGGGTGATGTCGAGCAGAACGCACTTCTCACCGCTCCCCTTCATCTCTCGATCGATCGCGCGTGCAACGACATCCCGGGGAGCGAGCTCCCTTCGGGGATCGTAGTGCTCCATGAACTCCTCACCCTGAACGGTTCGGAGCACGGCGCCCTCGCCGCGCAGCGCCTCCGAAACAAGCTGCGACTTCGCCTTCGGGTGGTAGAGACACGTGGGATGAAACTGCACGAACTCGAGATTGGCGATACGGGCCCCCGCCGCATAGGCCATGGCGATTCCATCGCCCGTTGCGATATCGGGATTCGACGTGTAGAGGTATATCTTGCCGGCGCCCCCCGTCGCTATGACGGTGCTCGGGGCAAGCAAAATCTCGATACGGTTCTTTCCGCAATCGAGGATCGTGCAGCCGATAATACGCCCGTCTCGGTCGGCGACAAGATCGATGGCGAGACAGTTCTCGCGGACCTGAATCTTCCTGTGAGAGGTTACCTCCCTGATCAGGGTCGTCTCCAGCTCCCGGCCGGTTAGATCACCGTAATGTACAATGCGGGGCGTCGAATGTCCCCCCTCCCTGCCGAGGCGCAGGGATCCGTCACGATCGTTCCTGTTGAAACGTACGCCCAGGTCGGCAAGCTCACCGATCCGGGCCGGCCCCTCCCGGACGATCGTTTCGACCGCTTCCCGATCACAGAGCCCGCGCCCGGCGGCGAGCGTATCTTCCATGTGCAACTCGAAGGAATCGCGCGCGTCGACCACCGCGGCGATGCCGCCCTGCGCGTAGTTGGTGTTGCTCTGGTACGATTCCTTCTTCGTGACAACGACCGTTTCAGCGAAACGGGCCGCCTTGAGCGCGAAAAAGAGACCGGCGGCGCCGCTGCCGACAACGATTATATCCGTCCTCGTTACCTCCACGGGTCTCCTCCTTTTGCTGCATGCATCATACGCAAACGGAGCTGATCACCGCAATACAAAGAAGTGCAATATGCATGGAACGGCCCCGGAAATCTTCCAATCGCCAGCAACATTTCACAATTTATTTAATATAAAGGAGTTGCGATTCTGCGCCGGCTTCATGGCTTGGCATAACTATTGCGTAAAGGCCAATGTGACGTGTAATAGCCAGATACACATGAGGAGGTTACCCGATGTCCGTGAAGAAATGTGCAGCCTTCACTTTCGTATCAATGCTGATTATCGGCGCTCTCCT
>CBFCXB010000435.1:0-2858 GCA_965601905.1 uncultured bacterium
CGCGTTTTCTTCGGGAAGTATGTTGACGAGGGGGGCAGGTTCGTAGGAATCCTGAGAGGACACTACGGCTGCGTCCCAGCGATCGATGCCGTGAATTCATACACGCACGGCTGGTTCGAGGGAGTGTGGATCGGGAAAGAACGGATGGTGAAGGGCCGCCTCAAGGGGCATTGGGCGGCCGACGAGCCGGGACACGGGTTCTTCCACGGTATATGGGGACTAAATTGCAGTAACGCGATGTGAGAGAATCCCTCCTCTTGCTTCGAGCGGGGGCCGGCCGAGCGGGGCGGCCCCCGTTTTCATCGTGGTATGTGGAGGCCGGTCGAAAGATCCCTGATAGTTTCCGGCGAGAAAGCGGCGCTCGTCTCCTCGACGATCGCGTGATGAATCGCCGGTGTCGCGGCGACGATATTGCCCGATTCAAGGAAGGTGTCGCCACCGAAGAAGTCGGTCACCGTTCCCCCCGCCTCTCGCACCAGCAGGGCGCCCGCCGCCATGTCCCACGGCTTGAGGTACAGCTCCCAGAAACCGTCCAGCCTCCCAGAGGCGACATCGCCGAGATCCAGTACGGCGGCGCCGGCCCGCCGGACACCACGGCAGCGCAGGAACAGATCCTTGAAAACGGCGAGGTATGAATCGAGATGCTGATGGACCCTGAATGGAAAGCCGGTACCGAGGAGGGAGTGAGTCAATTCCTCGGCGCCGGATACGCTGACGCGCTTGCCGTTGCAGTACGCCCCGGCACCGCGCATCGCCTCGAACAGCTCCTCGCGGAGTGGATCGTACACCAATCCCAGGACGATTTCACTCCCCTCCACGAGCGCGATACTCACGCCGATCGTGGGGTAGCCGTGAATGAAATTGGTAGTGCCGTCGAGGGGATCTATGATCCAGAATGTTTTCCCTTCCGTAGATGCGGTGCCCTCCTCGGCGAGAATGCCGATGTCCGGAAAAGCAAGGCGCAGCGTCTCCGTGATCATACGCTCGCTCATCGTATCGGCCAGGGTGACGAAATCGTTCCGGTCCTTCTCCGCCACCTCACCCTTCAATTCCCTGCCGAACGTTTCCTTGAGGAACGATCCGGCAGAGAGAATCGCCTCGCGTGCGACCTCTATCCGATTCCTCATTTTTTCTTCCCCCTCTCACAATTCCGGCTCAGGGAGGATGAGCCGGTCGGGTAACTCTACATTCAGAATCTGCCCCATCACGCCGAGAAACGCCCGGACCGGCCCCGACAGGTACCGGCGTGCCGGCACGAACAGTCCCAGTGTTCGCCTGATAGAGAGCCCGGCGATCCTGAGCGGCACCACCCGTCCGTCGGCTACCTCGTCGCGGACCGCCCGCTCCGGCAGAATCGCCAAACCTATCCCGGACGATACGAGATTTTTGATCGCCTCGGGGCTGTCTATCGCCATCGATATCTTCGGGGTGACCCCTTTCTCCACGAGCACGCGTTCGATGATACCCCGCGTTATCGACTCCTCGTGGAACGAGATGAAATCATGACGCGCAAGGTCCCCCACCGTGATCCGGCGCCGCCGTGCGAGCGGATGATCCGGCGGAGCGATCACGACGAGCGACTCGTTATAGATCGGGAATATCTCGAGATCATCACTCTCGTCCACGGGGAGGGTGCCGACGAGACAATCGATCCCACCTCCCCGGAGCTTGCGCAGCAGCGGCGCCGTCGCGGCGATCTCGAGGTGCATATCGATGCCGGGATAACGGTGTTGAAACCGTGAGTAGACATCCGGCAGCACATAGATGCTGGCCGCATCGATCGTGCCGAGCGCGATGCGGCCCCGGCGCAGCCCTTCGAGGTCCGCGAGCTCGCGGTGCAACTCGCCATCGAGCTCCGAGATCCGGCGGGCATACTCCAATACGATCTCGCCGGCCCGCGTGAAACGCACCGCACGGCCGTGAATCTCGAAGAGAACGGTCCCCAGCTCATCCTGGAGCTTGCGGAGCTGGATGCTCACGGCGGGCTGGGTGACGAAGTGGTCCCTCGCCGCGGCGGTGATACTCCCCCGTACAGAAAGTGAAAGCAGATATTTCAGTACTCGAAATTCCATAATTATTATTTATCAATATTATTAATATAATAAATTTGATTTATTCTGTCAACCCCACTATCCTGCATCCCGTCTCCGGTGCGGCAGGTGCCGATATTCGGTGATAATCGCACATCGCTCGCTGCGTTCGCTTGTGCGATTATCGGACTGCCCGGCGAATTTACGCGACACACGCAAAGGAGGAATGATGAAGATACAGCGCAAACCGACGAAGCCGACGGGAAAGCTCGGTGTCCTCACGCCGGGACTCGGCGCGGTGGCAACGACATTTATGGCCGGAGTCGAAGCTATCCGGAAGGGACTTGCGAAACCGATCGGTTCACTGACGCAGATGGGCACGATCCGCCTCGGCAAACGCACGGAAAACCGCGTACCCGCAATCAAGGATTTTGTTCCATTGGCCGGGCCGGACGACCTCGTATTCGGTGGATGGGATATATTCGAGGACAACACGTACGAGGCGGCCATCAATGCCGGGGTTCTCGACCGGGAACTACTCGATGGGATCAGACCGTTCCTCGAATCGATACAGCCGATGAAGGCGGTTTTCGACCAGCACTACGTCAAGAAGCTGCACGGAACGTGGGTCAAGGACGGGAAAACGTGGTACGACAAGGCTGAACAGCTCAAGGAGGATATCGCATCGTTCAAGGAGAAGAACGGATGCGAGCGGCTCGTCATAGTATGGTGCGCCAGCACCGAGATTTTCATGAAGCCGTCGAAGGTCCATATGGACCTCGACTCCTTCGAGAAGGGCCTCAGGGACAACAATCCCGAGATCGCCCC
>CBFCXB010000436.1:0-2847 GCA_965601905.1 uncultured bacterium
CCCGGCAGGGGACATCAAAAGTACAATTTCCTCCCGGATGCGCATACCGATTTCATATACTCGATTATAGGCGAGGAGTTCGGACTTCTCGGCACGACGCTCGTTCTCACGCTCTTCGTGTTCATCTTCATGAGGGCCCTTCGAGCCGCGGTGCGGGCTCCGAATTCTTTCGGGTATCTCCTCGCGCTGGGGATCGGGATCTCGATCACCGCGACCGCGCTCATCAATATAGCGATGACGCTGGGGATCCTGCCAACGGCCGGCCTGCCGCTCCCCTTCGTGAGTTACGGCGGCTCGAGTCTGCTCACCGCCATGGCCTCGATCGGCATTCTGCTCAATATCTCGGCCGAAGGGAGGGCGAACGCCCATCCATTCACTCCCGCACCAGGGCAGCGGCGAACGGCGAAAAGCGCGTACGCCCGCCGCGTGCGGGGCGCGAAGAAAGTGACACGATGAACGGTCCGGTCAAGATTGTCTTTGCAGGTGGTGGAACGGGGGGACACGTCTACCCTGCGCTGGCGGTAGCCGATGCGCTCCGTCGGCGGATTGGCGATTTCGAGGCGCTCTTTATCGGTACGAAGGTGGGTCTTGAGGCGAAGGTTGTCTCCGAGGCCTCCTACACAATGAAATTTATACACGCGCGGGGATTTCGCGGGCGCGGCGTGGCGCGCAAGTTCTTGACCCTCGTCGGGATTGCGGTGGGGGTGGTACAAGCGATCTGGATCGTGGCCGCGAACCGGCCCGACCTCGTGTTCGGTGCGGGGGGGTACGCCAGTGCGGCGGTTGTCATCGCCGCCTCTTTTCTGGGGAAAACGATCGTCCTCCAGGAACAGAACTCCATACCGGGCATGACGAACAGGATGCTCGCCTCCCGCGCCGCGAGGATCTATCTCGGTTTCGAACGTGCCGCAGAAATGTTCGGCGATCATCCCGGTCTCGTCGTGACGGGCAACCCGCTGAGAAGATCGGTGCTCGATGACGTCGAGGGGGATCCGAAGGCGGCGTTCGGCCTCGATGCTCAGGGGCCCGTGCTTCTCGTGTTCGGCGGCAGCCAGGGTTCGCACTCGCTGAATCGGGCGGCGGTCGATTTCTTTCTCCGCAGTGGCGACGTGCAGGGGATTGTGCAGACGGGGCTACGTGATTACGGTTGGGTGCGCGATCGCCTTCGGGATGTTGGGGGACGTGTGTTCGTGTCGCCGTACATTTCGAATATTCACGTGGCCTACCGCGCAGCCGACGTGGCCCTGGCGCGTGCCGGCGCTCTCAGCATCTCGGAACTCTCGGCCGTCGGGCTTCCTTCGATCCTTGTGCCCTATCCATACGCGGCCGATGATCACCAGGTCTCCAACGCCCGGATCCTCGTGGAAACCGGTGGCGCCGTCATGATCACGGACGGCGAGCTGAGCGGCGAGGCGCTCGAGGCAACGGTCGCTGCATTGATGAATGATCCGGAACGTCTGAGGCGGATGAAAGAGGCGCTGTCCACCATCGCCCGCCGCGATGCGGCGGGGCGAATCGCCGAGGATATCTGTGCGCTCCTCGGCGCACCGGCGGATCGAGCAACGGGAAACCATTCCGAAACGCGGAGCAGCGGTAGGGGGAGGTGCTGAGACGATGTCGGAGAAGACCAAACATGTACATTTCGTTGGCATAGGGGGCATCGGGATGAGCGGTATCGCGGAGGTACTCCTCACTCTCGGGTTCACCGTCAGCGGTTCAGATATCGAGCGGAGCGCGATCACCGACCGGCTCACCTCTCTTGGCGCGACCGTGTGGAAGGGACACGACGCCAGGCATATCACGGGGAGCGATGTCGTCGTGGTCTCCTCCGCGATCGGGCAGGGCAATCCCGAGGTAACCGCCGCGCGCCGGCTCGGTGTTCCGGTCATACCGCGCACGAAGATGCTCGCCGAGCTGATGCGCGTGCGTACCGGTATCGCCGTCGCCGGCGCACATGGCAAGACCACGACCACATCACTTGCCGCTGCCGTTCTCGACGAGGCGGGATTCGATCCGACAATCGTCGTCGGTGGAAGAGTGAAAAGCATCAAGACAAACGCGCGCCTCGGAGAGGGAACGTATATCGTCGTGGAAGCCGATGAGAGTGACGGCAGTTTCGTGCAGCTCACACCGGTCTACGCGCTCATCACCAATGTCGATGCGGAGCATCTCGATTTCTACGGCGGGCTGGAGAATATATACGACAGCTTTGTGCATTTCGCCAGGCAGGTCCCGTTCCATGGTGCGGTCATATGCTGCTCCGACGATGCGCACCTGCGAACGATCATGCCGAGGATCGACCGCCGTATCGTCACATACGGACTCGGCGCCGACGCGGAAGTGAGGGGCATGGAGATCGCCATACGGCGCGGAGGATCCTCCTTCACCGTGAAGGTGCGTGGAGAGCGACGCGGGGAGCTTTTTCTCAATATACCGGGGATGCACAACGTTTTAAATGCCCTGGGCGTGTGTGCGCTGGCAGATGAGCTCGGCGTTCCCTTCAGCGCCGCCCGACGGGCGTTCGCCGCCTTCGAGGGAGTGGCCCGCCGTTTCGAGATCAAGGGTGAGCGAGACGGCATCCTGTTCGTCGACGATTACGGGCACCATCCAACGGAAATCCAGGCGGTCATCCAGACGGCACGCGAGACCTTCGACCGCCGTCTCGTCGTCGTCTTCCAGCCGCACCGCTACACGCGAACGAGGGATGTGCAGGAATTGTACGAGGACTGCTTCAAGGGAGCGGACGAGGTGCTCGTCACGGATATTTATCCCGCCGGTGAACGTCCCATTCCCGGGATCACCGGTGAGACGGTATATCGAGCGGCCCGCAGGGGCGGGCATTGTTCG
>CBFCXB010000437.1:0-2828 GCA_965601905.1 uncultured bacterium
GTCAGAGACCTAACGTTGTGCGTAACCTGCGGGCCAGCCCGGCGCGGGCCATGCACAAGCACGGACCGTGACAGGACTGACCGTCAGGTTCACACGCTGTTAGACGCCGCGCCACATTCACTCATCGACACCCTCATACTGTGCCGGAGACGCACCCTTCTTTTCAACAACTCCGTACCGCACGCCCGGCGAAACCGGAGCAATCGTCTCGACGGTCACCTCGTGCCACCAGGAGTCTCCGAAATCAAATAGGTACTCGAATCGTTGACCCGCCTTGAGCCGCAGGTCGTCGAGTCTTGCTTCGGCAGCGTTGATCTGGTCCTCATCCCCGAAGGGATCGGGATCGTCGAACATCGGAGGAGCGGTGTATTCCTTCGGCCGAGGCCCAGACCGTGCCCCCCGGCCAGGAGCCTTCGGGAAAAAGAATGAGTACAGGTGCGGATCGTATCTATCGAATGCCTTAAAGATCGCCTTGTGAAGATCGTCCAAGGTCCCGTCGCCACGCAGCGCGATTCTGCGCCAGATGCGCCTCGCACCCTTCAGGTTGACCTTGAAGAGGTACTGCTTGCTGGACCTAGCTAGTGTCATGCCGTCGCTTCCTCACGTGCGTCTAACGAATTGTTAGACGGCGTCGCCAACTACGCTATCGTACCTTTGGGCTTTCGTACCGTTATCTGCCCCCACAGCAGTTCTTGTACTTCCTACCGCTACCGCAAGGACAAGGAGCATTACGACCGACCTTCTGCTCATGGCGCACAGTAATGAGCGAAGCTGAAGTTTTGTTCAACAACTTCTCGATGTCAGAAATATCCTCAGGCTCTTGAGGCTCCACTCCTACAATCACCTTCCAATTGTGCTCATTACAAAGCGCCATAAGTTCCTCAGCTCGAGACATGGTCTTTACCGTGGCAACGGCTGGACGCTTCGAACTCCCGAGTCTTGCCATATCATGCCCTCTTCATCTTGTCCGTCTAACAGCGCTGCGGATCAGTGGCGGGCGGACGCGCTAGCTTGCTCGCGTGGACGACTGCCCGCTGCAGCCGCTGGATGGCCGGCGCGACGGCGCCGGACAGACGGCGGATGGTAATACGCAGCGCCGATGGCGCGGCGCTGAGCCGCACCGGATTTCAACTCACTCCTTTGTCTATTCAACATATAAATAATCCATCATCGCAAGAGTCCGGCGCGAAGCGGCCGCGCCATCTTATGAATATCCCGATCCAGATAGAATACTTATATCTGCAAGTTTTGCCTGATATCTCCCCCAGGTGCGCGTAATATGGTATCACAACTCCCTTAGTATTAACAACATGAATAATTCGTTGCTATATCGCGAGGGTGATATGCCGCGGGTGTCAGCAGCATATCCAAATACGCAAGGCAATAATTTTTTTCGCAGCGATTTTGAATATCCGCAATATGTCCGCGTGGTTCGTATATCTGATGCATCTTGCCGCTATATCTGCATTGTTATTTCGTCAATCCCTCTGGTATCGTTATATTAACGTACTACATTCCAAGGAAAGTGTCAATTACATCGAAGCCCATCGATTCTCCATCACATAATCCTTGAATGACCCCGCAATTGCTGGTATGGATTATCACCAATATGGTGATAAAAGCAAGGAAAGGAGTTTCTGATGAAGCTATCAACCAAGGGCAGGTACGCCGCGCGGGCGATGCTCGAACTGGCCGGGGCATATGGCGGCGGTCCGGTCAAGCTGGGCAGGATAGCCTGTCGGCAGGAGATATCGGAACGGTACCTGGAGCGCATGATGAACGCCCTCGTCAGGGCCGATCTCGTGAGCAGCACGCGGGGCCAGAAAGGCGGGTTTCAGCTTTCGAATCCGCCATCGGGTATCAAGCTGAGCACGATTATCGAAACGGTGGAGGGATCGCTGGCGCCCGTCGCGTGCGTCGATTCTCCCGGGATATGCCTCCGCCATGAGGGATGCGTCACAACGGACGTCTGGGAACGGGTGAAACTCGCCATTCTCGATGTTCTGGACTCCATTACATTGGAAGATATGCTGGAGATGCAGAGGAAGAAACCGGCGATCCACGGAAAAAGCAAACGCGCAAATAAAGAATGATGCCAACAGGAAAGGAACGGCTCATGAAATCCAAACTCCCCGACATCGGCAAGATCTCACCGGAAGTGTTCGATGAACTGATCTACCCCCGTCTGGGTAGAAAGCGCGACGAGATCATCGTCCCCCCGCAGAGCGGCGTCGATGCGGGTATCGTGGAGGTGGGCGGGCTGGCCGTGGCCGTGACGACGGATCCCGTGTTTATCGTTCCCGAATACGGGTGGGAGCGGGCCGCATGGTTCGCGATTCATATACTGGCCTCGGATGTAGTGACGAGCGGCCTGGCGCCGGCGTACCTGTCGATCGATCTCAACCTGCCGATGGACGTCGGCGAAGAGCAACTGCAAACGATGTGGACGGTCATGCACCACGAATGCGAGAAGCTCGGCATTGCGGTGATCTGCGGGCATACGGCCCGGTACGAGAACTGCCATTTCCCGATGGTCGGCGGCGCAACGGTGATCGCGGTGGGACCGATGACTGCGTACGTCACCCCGTCGATGGCCGAAGCGGGCGATCATATCATTATCACGAAGGGGCCGGCGATCGAGTCCTCCGGTATCTTCGCCACGATGTTTCCCGATAAAATCACCGCGGCATTCGGAAAAGCATTCTCCGAAAAATCGCAGGATCTGTTCTACAAGATGTCCGTGGTGGAGGATGCCCTGACGGCGGTGTCGGTGGGTGTGCGCGACAACGGCGTGACCGCCATGCATGATGCGACCGAATGCGGTATCT
>CBFCXB010000438.1:0-2787 GCA_965601905.1 uncultured bacterium
GGTGGGGCGGCGGTGGTGACCATGATCGCTGACGATCATCAGAATGCAGTCGTCGCCTGCCGCATCGAGAAGCCGCGCGACGCACGTATCGATGAAGAGGTGAAACTGCCGGATCACTTCGGCATGCTCGTTTCCCGGGGGGTGGGTCGGGTCGTAGGGATCGAAATAGCGCCAGAAGAAGTGAAAAATACGGTCCATTGTGAGAAGGGAGAGAAATACGAGATCCCACGGGTGCGACCGCATGAGGTCCAGCGTGAAATCGAGCATGCGCTCAGATTCTTGATACGTCTTCTGTGCGAAATCCGAGAGTTCGTGCTTTTCGGGGAAATCAACGATGCCGCCGAGAGGAGGGAGCCGGTACTCCCCGGCCAGTGATGCGGGGTAGATCCTGGAATCGCCGGAGATGAATACCGGACCCGATGCCATGATCCCGTTGACGCTCCAGGGGGGATAGGCGAGGAGCGGGTTGACGACGATGACCCCTTTGCCGAGCTCTCCCGCGCGGTCCCAGAACGTCTTGCCTCTGAAGGCATCGGTGTTCACCGAGAACTGTGAGATCCCCTTCTTGAAGTAGTCGATCGTCTCGAGTATGCCGTGCTCGCTCGGATCGAGACCGGTGAAGATGCTCACCCATGACGGTATGCTGTCGGGAGGAAAGATTGAGGTCATCTCGCCGGCGTATCCACGCTCCGCGACGGACCGTATGGCCGGCAGTTCCGGCATCAGCTCCTCGAGCAGCGGCCAGTCCATGCCGTCGACACCCAGTACGATTATCCTGCTCATCGCGATTCTCCCGCCGCCGGGCTCCGAGCGCCGCGGCGCAGGTTGCGCCGCCACTCCCCGGTACCCTCCCATATCGCTTCGGCGACTCCCTCCATCGAATCACCGCCGTTCACGATCGCGGCTCCCAGCAGCCGGGCCATCGAGAGGTAGTACTCGCGCCGGTCGGCGAGGTATTCCGGCGGCGTGCCGTCGGCCTTTCGCGCTGCGCCCGTTTCGGGATCGATATCGATGTATATCACCTGGCGTGGAGTGGGGAAAAAGGCCAGCAGGGGATGACGGCACAGAGAGTCGATCTCTCCGGGTTTCACGGAAAAGTTGACCGCGATATCGATGATGGTGTCATACACGTACCGGTCGCATATGACGCCCCGGCGTCCCAGTATATGCGGCGCCAGCCGGTAGTTGAGTTGAGCGGCGTACTCACTCCACACCATGAATTGCCAGAGTATCCGTTTCCAGCGATTTTGCATTGTCTGTCGCTTGGCGGCGGTGAAGCGTCTGTAGTCGGCCGTTGCCGCATTTGTTCGTGGGTTGAGGCGCTTCTTGGCGGCCCGGATCAGCGGCGCGCTCAACGCCGGTTCCCACCGGCTCCATACCGTGGCGACGGCGTACCCCTCACCGTGCAGGCGACTGGCGAGAAGTTCGGCCTGCGTGGATTTGCCCGATCCGTCGAGCCCGCTGAGAATGAGCAGTCGTCCCCGTGCGATCTTCCCCGGTCTGAACAGATCGCGCATCGTCCGCTACATCCCCTCTATCGGTGCAGTGCCCTGAAGGTGGGGCGCAAGGTACCTTTCGAACACCGATTCCCACGAAAGCTCACGCACCGCCTCCACCGTGTTAACTTTTAATTCTTTTATTTTTAATAAATAACGGGGTATATCTGATGTGTTTTCGAGGTACAGGATGCCATTTTTCTCCGGTATGACATCGGGGAGCGCGCCGAACCGTGTCGTAAGAACGGGGAGATTGCACGCTGCGGCCTCGATCACGGAGAGGGGGAATTCCAGCGCCCCCCTCGGGCAGAGAACGGGGAAGAGGTAGCAATCCGCCGCTTGGTAAAACTCCTGCACCTGGTCGATATACTCGTCTATAACAATAACGCCCGCCCTTCGAAGCCTATCCCGCCAGGCGGGATCATGTTCTCCCGCCTTGATCACCGGCTGGATGTTCTTGCCCCATTCGCGATACCGGAGGAAGGCCTGCATGTTGCGGCTTTCCCGGACATGTCCCACGTGAAGGACGATATACCGGTCCTGTGGGAGCCCATACTTGTATCGGAGGCGCCGTTTCACACCCGTATCGACCGGTTGGAAAAGGGAATCGTCGTACCCCGGCATGATGAATCCGGTATTGAAACCGAGGCGGGCGAGCTTCGTGGTCAGTCCCTTGACCGGCGACAGAATCAGCTCGGGGTGCCCGAGCAGCGAGATGGCGCGGTGCAGGGCGCCGACAGACCGCTCCTGGAGCGCGATCAGCATTGTGGGGGATCGTGCGATGTAGCCTAACAGAAGACTCCTGCCGAGCCCGAATCCGGTCAATCCGGAGGATGGGATATACAGCACGACATCGAAGTGTTCCTTTCGGAAAAACCGCATCAGTGGACCGCTCAGGAGCACCTTGTTCGATAGGATCCGGTGTGAGCGCAAACTCTCCTCGGGGCTTCCAACTGCATGTAAAACGGTGAGTTCCCCCAATCGATCGAGATAGCGGCAGAGGTGCATCGTGAAGGCGAGAAGCCCCTCCTCCGGTTGTGCGGTCACTTCTTCGCTGGCAAGGAGTATCTTCATGGCATCTCCCTGGGTAAAGCAAAAACCTTACCGGATGGGTGATTATGGGATTTCTACTTCCCCGTGACAACTAAAAAGGTGTTTGCCCGCCCTACTTTGTTTGTCGAAGAGGTGGATTCAGGATCTGAAAATAGGGGGTAGAACATTTTCCTCATACATGCTATAATTTCAGATGTGTTAGCGGTAACGTTGGGAGCGCGAGCGGATGGACAAAATA
>CBFCXB010000439.1:0-2787 GCA_965601905.1 uncultured bacterium
TCTTGACAGGGAGCATTTTAAGGCTATCTTACTAAACACGAAAAACCGAGTTATCAAGATCGTCACGGTCGCCATCGGTTCGTTGAACGCAGCGCTCGTCCACCCCAGGGAGATCTTCAAGGCAGCGGTTGTTGCGAGCGCCGCGAGTTTCATCATCGTGCACAACCACCCTACCGGCAATCCCGAACCGAGCAGGGAGGATAGCGAACTGACCGTGCGATTCGCCCGTTGCGGGGATCTCATGGGGATCGATCTCGTTGACCATATCATTATCGGCGGGGATCGTTTCGTCAGTATGCGTGAGCGGGGTCTCGTGAGCCCCTGAAAGGAAGGGATTCGGTTGTTTGAGCGTCTGGCACGGTACTTTACGAACGATATCGCGATCGATCTGGGAACGGCGAACACCCTTGTATACCTCAAGGGGAACGGGATCGTGCTGAACGAGCCCTCCGTCGTCGCCGTGGACCAGAAAACGAAGAAAGTTTATGCGGTCGGTGCGGACGCAAAAGCAATGCTGGGGAAGACCCCCGACCACATTACCGCCGTGCGTCCCATGAAGGATGGCGTTATCGCCGATTTCGAAATCACCGAGGTGATGCTCAGAGAATTCATCAAGAAGGCGCAGAAAAAGCGGTTCTTCATCAGACCGCGTATCGTGATCAGCGTGCCCTCTGGTATCACCGAGGTGGAGCGCAGGGCGGTCACCGACTCGGCGCAAAATGCGGGGGCGCGGGAGGTGTACCTGGTGGCCGAGCCGATCGCGGCCGCTATCGGCGTCGGCCTGCCGGTCGACAAGCCATCGGGGAACATGGTGATAGACATCGGCGGCGGAACGACGGAGATCGCCGTGATCGCGCTCAATGGGATCGTCACCGATATATCGATCCGTGTCGGCGGGGACGAGATGGACGAGGTCATCGTTCAGTATATAAAGAAAGCCTACAATCTCCTCATCGGGGACCAGACGGCCGAACATGTCAAGATGGTGATCGGTTCGGCCACGAAGCTCAAGCAGGAAGAGGAGATGGAGATCAAGGGGAGGGATCTCGTTTCGGGGATTCCCAAGACGCTGCGCATATCGAGTGTCGAGATACGGGAGTCGCTCACCGAGCCCCTCAGCCAGATCGTGGCCGCCCTCAAGACGGCCCTCGAACAAACGCCGCCCGAGCTGGCAGCCGACATCGTGGATCGCGGTATCGTGATGACAGGGGGCGGTTCGCTGCTGCAGGGTCTTGATATGCTCTTCAAGGAGGAGACCAATCTCCCAATCAATGTCATCGAGGACCCCCTGACCTGTGTTGTGCTGGGAAGTGGCAAGATTCTGGGAAACCTTCACGAATACGAACGAATCATCATGAAGAGTTCCCGTATGTAAATATGCAGTTTTTATATTTCCTCTTCGAGAAACATCGCGACAAAACGGTCCTCGTCATTGCGATCGCCGTCTCGATAGTGCTTCTGACCCGCGATGAGGCGAGCAAGATCAATGCGGCTCGTACCATTTCCTCGGTTCTTCTCTATCCGGTCGAACAGCTGAAAAATTACGTGGTTACGATCGAGGAACTCCGGGAGGAGAACGACAGGCTCAAGGCGCTCGCCGTTTCAATGGCCCTCGAACAAGAACGCCTCGACCAGTTCAAACGGGAGCGAAACCGACTGCGCCGGCTGATCGGGCTTCGCGAGGATTCGTTCCACCGGTTCCTTCCATGCGAGGTCATCGCGCTGACGGTCAATCCGTTTCACCACTCCGTGACGATCGACCGGGGAACGCAGGATAGTGTACGCGCCGGAATGCCCGTTGTCGGTTACCGTGGTCTCGTGGGCCGCGTGACGCAGGTATTCCCCCACCACGCCCGGGTGCTGCTGCTGAACAACAAGTCGGTATCGGTGAGTTGCCTCGACAGGCGGAGCGATGTCGTCGGCGTCCTCGAATGGGAGCGGGGCAACAGGTTCCATCTCGAGTACGTGGGCAAGGAAGAGGATGTAATACAGGGAGACACGCTCGTTACGAGCGGCCTGGGAAGGGTGTTTCCGAAGGGATTCCCCGTCGGGATCGTGTTTCGAATGGCCGAGGACAAGGGTGAGCTGTCGCGACAGGTCGGTGTGGTCAGCATGACCGACCTCAATACCCTCCAGGAGCTGTTCGTCGTCGTGGGGAGCAGGAAATGGGACGATTCGAGCCTGTACGATGAACTGGAGCGGATGATGGAGGCAGGTCAGGGGGAGGAGAGCCAGTGAATGTGGTACGAGCGATACTCGCCGCACTCGTTGTCTTCGTTCTGCAGATGACGGTTGTGAGCGAGATATCGATAGCCGGCGCTTCACCCGATCTTATAGTTGTTCTCCTGATACTCCTGATCGCCGACCGCGACCCCGTCAGCGCGGTCGTGATCGGATTCCTGCTCGGTTTTCTCCAGGATCTGGGAAATGCGTCGTTTCTCGGGATGAACGCCCTTGCCAAATCGATTGTCGCGTACGGTGTCTCTCGACTCGGCGGGGATTTTCTCCCGGAGAGTATCATTTTAAATGAGCTGCTCATCGTCATCGCCTCGCTGGTGAACGATTGCCTGGTGCTGGTTGTGACGACGGGATTCAATGCCGTCGAGATCATGGTTTCATTTTTCAGGTATTCGATACTCTCGGCCATCTACGGTGGTCTCGTCGGGCTGGTTGCGATGACCGTCGTGAAGATCATCGGTGGAAGGGTGGTGCGCTCGCGTGTCGGCTACTGATCGGCATGATGAATCGGTGCTCAACGTGCGGCGTGGCGTTGTCCTGGCCATTCTC
>CBFCXB010000440.1:0-2776 GCA_965601905.1 uncultured bacterium
CCTGCGGCGAAGCCGACCGTGCCGCAATGGAACCGTATGATATTATAACAGATGTTATTAAAAAGTAAACACCTTTCCTCTACTAGAGGAATATCGTCCCCTCTCCCACCCGCACGACCTTGCCCGTTACCTTGACGCTGTTCACCATCCCCCGGTCACAATGAACATCAACCTTGATCTGACTCGGCCGTTTCATCTCGACCCCCTGCTCGATGGAAAGCCGAAGGTCGATGGGAAACTTCAGAATCCTGGCGAGATATCCGCCGAGCGCGCCGGCCGCAGAGCCCGTGGCCGGATCCTCGATCACCCCCATGGTCGGCGCGAACGACCGGGCGTGGATGCGCAGTTCCTTTCCCTCCTCGCGGGAAAATAGATATATGCCGACGACGTTATGACGATCTATGACGTTGACCGCCTCCTCGAGGTTCAGACGGGCCCTCTCCACCGATTCCCGCTCCTGCGCTTCGACGATCAGGAAACTGAGCCCGTTCGAGACGACTCCGCCGCCGAGGATATTGAACGGCCGTATGCCAACAGCTCTTGCAGCCTGTCCCCTGTTCTGGAGCGCGGATCCAAATTCGGGGAGGGGTTGGTGCATCGTAAGGCCGGTTAGATACTTACCGCTTCGTTCGATATCGACATGTATCTTGCCGACGCCGAGCTCCAGCACCAACGTGCCGGGTTTCTTCTTGCCGGTCATCCTGGAGTAGAGGACAAATGCCGTGCCGAGCGTTGGATGCCCGGCGAAGGGCACCTCCTCGCCCGGCGTGAAGATCCGCACCTTGGCATGCACTTCCTTGTTTTTTGACGGAAAAATGAACGTTGTTTCGGAAAAGTTGATTTCTCTGGTTATAGTTTGCATCTGATGTTTGGTGAGCTTTCCCGGAGAGTGAAACACGGCGAGTTGGTTTCCACCAAACGCCTTGTTTGTAAAGACATCCACTTGTTCATAGACCAGTTTTCTACTCATTTTCTCACCTCGGGGTAATTCTCGAGGGACAAAACCGCCCTCTCCTGTCATCCTATCAAAGAATGTAAAATCAGGAAAAGCAAAAAATCACGATCCGGCGATTCCAGAGGGCATCAAATCCCGATCATTCAAACGATAGCGGCTACAAGACCGTAATTTTTTCTTTAACTCACATCCCAAAGCCGGTATATTGAATATCATGAAATTATCGACGGAATAGAGAAATCAGACGAGGAGGTGTGAACCCATGAAATTTCCGAGCGGCATTCTCACGTACGTCGTATGTGCTGTTATCGTCTCGCTCTGCCTGAGCAGCGCGGTTGCACAGGAAATCGAAAAGGTTAAAAAGATCAAACCAGACGCGGAGAAGAAACCGATGGAACTCGGAGAAACAGTCCTCGTACGTGTGGAGACCAATCTTGGACCCTTCGTGATGGAGCTCTACAAAGACAAGGCCCCGATCACCGTAGAGAATTTCCTGAAATACGTCGAAACGAAATTCTATGACGGCACGACATTCCACAGGGTCATTCCGAACTTCATGATCCAGGGCGGTGCCTTCACGGCAAAGATGGTCAAGAAGGAAACGGGCAAGATGATACAGAACGAGGCCAAAAACGGCCTCAAGAACCTGAAATACACGGCGGCGATGGCCCGGACCGGCGAAATCCACAGCGCCACGAGCCAGTTCTTCATCAATTTGAAAGACAGCGAGTTCCTCGATCATGGCTTCAGGGATTACGGATACGCCGTGTTTGGGAAGGTGATCGAGGGGAGTGAGGTTATCGACAAGATCGCCGCGGTCAAGACGACGGCGAAAGGGAGCCACAACAACGTTCCCGTCAAGCCCGTTGTCATAAAATCGATACGCGTTGTCACGAAGGAAGAGCCGGAAGAATAACGGAACCGTAAGGCCGGAAACAACGGGTGACCGCCCTGCAATGGAGAGGCCGCCCGCTGCGTCATACAGGGAAACCGAACGGCGATCAATCGGCGAGCAGCCAAATGGAGAATTCGCTTCCTTCGTTCTCACGGCTCTTGCAAAAAAATCTCCCGCCGTGCCCCGCTATGATCTTCGAAGCGACGGAGAGACCGATACCGAGACCCTTGACGTTTTTCAGGGGAGAATTCGTGGCACGGTGAAACGGTTCCGAGATGCTCATGATCTCCTCGGCCGGTATGCCGATACCGTCATCGCGCACGCGGACGATGAAAAACGATTCCCCGCTCGATGGTCTAAAATCGGTGGTTTCTTGCGGCGACCCCGTCCCGGCATGCGTGCTGCCGCGCTCATCGCACGAGAAATACGGATGCGGCCGCTGCGCAGCGCTCGACCAGTCCGGCATCTCGATCCCCACATCCTCCCCGGGCGGGGCATCCATTACCTCGGTGGTGATGGAAATGACGCCGCCCCTCTCGACGGCGTTGACCGCATTATCAATGATACCCCGGAAGACGAGCTTCATCTTAGCGGCATCGACCATAATCTCCCGGTAGCGCGCCCGGTCTTCCAAATTGACCGTAACCTGCTTCTCCTCCAGCTCGGGGATGATCTCCCGCAGACATTCCTCCACCAGCGATGAAACATCGGTCGGGGCAAGGTCGAATACAGTCTCGTTCAATTCGATATCGTTGAGCGAGAGAAGCTGCTCTATCTTGCCCTGCATCCTGAGGACGACATCCTTGGACATATCGATCAGTATGCCTTCTTCGACCGCTTCCGTTTCGATCGACCAGAGGGCGCTCTTAAGAACGGTTATCGGCGTTCGCAACTCGTGGGAGGTGTGATTGATGAACTCCTTCTTG
>CBFCXB010000441.1:0-2769 GCA_965601905.1 uncultured bacterium
ATCGAAGTCGACCCCGTTTCCGATGCGGTGCACCGTGCCGGCGCCGGCGTCGGCGAGCCGCCGGACGAGCCCGCTGCTGACCGCCGTGAGGATGTCGGCCGACCGCGCGAGTTTTTGAAAATAGGCGGCGGCCCATGGCGGCGTATCGGGAAAGCCGAGCGGATCGTCGTTGCAGTCGTACAGGAGGAAGGCGCGGGGCAACCATGCGAGCAGGCGCGCATAGTAGATATTCGAAACGTAGAAGACGCGCTCGGGCGAGGTGAAACCGGTGAGGAGGAAGATCACCTGTAGCCAGACCCAAAGCATCATATTCCAGAGGAACCGGACGACCGGCCAGGAGAAGAAAAGCTTGAGTGAGCGCTGCGGAACATTCTTTAAAACGGGAATGCAGACGTGAACGACGCGCCCGTCCCGTTCGGGGAGGAAGTTGTTGTGCCGGCCCCGCACGACGCTCGAGAGGAAGAGGATCTCCCAATCATCCGGCAGGCGAGAGAGGATCTGCTGCTTTCTCGTCCTGACGTATCGCCACTGGATCTCGGAGAAGCATACGATCTTCACGTTCGACCTCTTCCAGGGTCAACTGTCGTCCCCGCCCAGCGGCCCCGGCCGCCGCGCATCAAACGTCCGCCCGCCGCCCGAGCGAGCAGTGACGAACTCGCGTATCCGCTCGACGACGTACGTTTGCTCGGCCGTCGTCAGCTCGGGATAGACGGGAAGGGCCAGCGCTTCCCGCGCGGCCCGCTCCGCCTCTGGCAGATCGCCCCGCGCTTCGCCGAGAAAGGAGAAGCACTCCTGAAGATGCAGGGGAATCGGGTAATACACCTCGCACCCGATGCCGCGTTCCCGCAGAAAGTCCATCAGCGCGTCCCGCCGCCCGGCCCGGATGACGTACTGGTGATACGTGTGCAGGGAATTGGACTCCGCGCGCGGAATGACGATGCCGTCGAGCTCCCCGAGGGCCGTATCGTAGAATGCGGCATGCTCACGCCGCTCTTCGTTCCATTTCTCGAGATAACGCAGCTTCACCGACAGTACCGCCGCCTGTATCTCGTCGAGCCTGCTGTTGATCCCGACCGCCTCGTGGTAGTATCTTTTCCTGCTGCCGTGGACCCGCAGCGACCGCGCCCGCTCGGCCAGATCGCGATCGTCCGTCACGATCATACCGCCGTCGCCGCACCCACCGAGATTCTTGGTGGGGAAAAACGAGAAGCACCCGGCCCGCCCGATGGAACCGGCCGGCCTGCCCCGGTATGCGGAACCGATCGCCTGGCAGGCGTCCTCGATGACGGGTATGCCGCGATCGCTCGCCGCCCGCAGGATTGGATTCATATCACACATCTGCCCGAAGAGGTGCACGATCAGGATTGCCTTCGTCTTCCCGCTCAATGCCTCACGGACACCGGCGGGATCGATGTTGTACGTACGAGGATTGATATCGACGAAAACGGGGCGTGCGCCGAGGCGCGTGATGGAGCTTGCCGTCGAGAAGAAGGTGTACGGCGTCGTCACCACCTCATCGCCCGGACCGATCCCCAGCGCCATGAGGGAGATCAGCAGGGCGTCGCTCCCGGAGGCGACCCCGACGGCGTGCCGGACGCCGCAGAACGAGGCGATGCTTTCTTCCAGCTCACGGACCTTGACACCGAGAATGAACTGCTGCGATGAGAAAACCTCGTCGAGGGCCTCGCCGACCTCATCGCGCAATGTTTCGTACTGCCTCACCAGATCGAGCAGTTTTACCTGCATCACATCCTGCCCTCCCCCCCGCTGTTCTGTAACCGGCGGTACAACTCGACCAGCCCGCCGCTCGTGTGATCCCAGTTGTACCGGTCGAGAAAGGCCTGTCTCCCCGCACGTGCCACCTCGCCCCTCAGCGAATCGTTACCGTGCAGCTCGATTATCTTCGCGGCCAGCTCAGCCGGATCGTCGTAACGAAATACGAGTCCCGCCCCGGCGTCGCGTATGATGCGCGCGAGCGGCGGGCAGTCACTGACGATCACGGGTTTGGCGACCATCATGTATTGGAATATCTTGTGCGGGATGGTCGTATCGGTATGCGGATTCCGCGCATGCGGGACGAGACAGACGGCGCTCGCCTCGATGTAGCTCCATATCTTCTCGAACGGCTGCCATCCCGTCATCTCGACCAGATCACCGCACCCGAGCGAAGCGGCGAGCTTTGCGAGATAATTCCGATACGGCCGGTTCCGGTCGCCGACGAGCACGAGCAGCAGCCCCGGAATCCGCTCCCGCAGATGGGGAAGCGCCCTGATCGCGACATCGAGCCCCCGGTGCGATGCGAAGCCCCCGATGTACGAGACGACGAATCTCCCCTCGTACCGTGCTGCGATACCGGGATCGATCGGGATCCGCTCACGCTCCGTGCTCGCCGTGTTCGGCACGACGAATATTTTTTCGCGCGGGATCCCGATACCCGCGATCCGCTCCTTCGACTCCTCGATCACGGCGATCACCGCGTCCACATCATGGAGGATGCGCCGCTCGTACCGCGCCCACCGGTCATAATTGTAGATCGTCATCTTCTTGAGTGCGTTCTGATACCATACCTGGAGGCCGGCGGGGTAGTTCTCGTGGAGATCGGCCACGACCGGAACCCCCTTCTTCCGCCCTACCGACACCGCCTCCCGTACGAGCGGTAGATCGTGTACGTGCAGGACATCTATGCGGCGTTCGTCGACGAACCGCTCGATGGCCCGCCGCCAGAGGGGATCGCGGTATGTGAAATTGAATGTGTACCGGTGCCATTTT
>CBFCXB010000442.1:0-2762 GCA_965601905.1 uncultured bacterium
TCTTTTTTCTTATCACCCTTGTTATCCATACGGTTACTGCGATCAATACATCCTCTCGCTGGTTTTTTTACGTTCCATTAGCAAGATAATGAAAACGGGTAGATTTGTCCATCAGGAATCGGGCTTGTCCGCTAACGGATTCTCCGCCGCAACTCCCTGTACCACGGGTTCCCCGGTGCGAATCTGCGGCGCCGATCCCCCGTGAAATCCTTCCGTCCGGAGCCGCGCCGGTATGGATTCTTCCAAATTCAAATCGGTGATGCGGACGCCGGTCTTCAACTCGGCGATATAGGGGAGGTTACGGAAGCGTTCCATGAAATCGAGCCCGTATCCCACCACGAATACCCGTGGAATGGTGAATCCGATATAATGCGCGGGGACGCTCACCTCCCTCGCCGTCGGTTTGTCGAGGAGCGTGCATATTCTCAGGCTCCGCGCCTGCTCCACGCCCAGCGTCCGGATCAGTTCGTGGATCGTGTGTCCCGTATCGATGATCTCGTCGACGATCAGCACGTGCCGGTCGACGACGCTGGACCGGAGATTATCGAGTATCGTCACCTTGTGACTCCTGCGGGTGCCATTGCGGTAACTGGACAGCGTAACGAAGTCGATCTCGTGCGGAACCGTGAGATGCCGGACCAAGTCGGCAAGAAAGATGAAAGCTCCCTTGAGCAGCGTGATGATGAGTGGACGTTTTCCGGCGTAGTCCTCCGAGATCTGTAGCGCGAGCTCAGAAACCCGTTTCTGGATAGCATCGGACGATATCAGTATCTTGTAGTTTTCCATCGACTTTTCCATCCGCATCCGCGCCGTGCGCGCCCTCGCCGCAATAGTAGCATATCGCTCGTTGGCGATGCATCTTTTTTCACGCAATCTTTGCGGATTCTTGCGTCGCGCGCTCATTCCTCCATCAGCGAGATATGCAGCACCGTCCGTGTCCCGGCGCCGATCCTGGTCCGCTCATCGGTCGAAACGCCCGGTACCCAGAAAATCCCGCCGGCGTCCTCGAATATCGGGACCGTATCCCGGACATGCAGGGGGATCTTCCGGTCGATGAAGAGGTCACTCAGCTTCTTGCTTCCCCGCATACCGAACGGCCGCATCCGGTCGCCGTCGCGACGCGCCCTGATCCGGAGCGGGAATCTCACACAGGCGCAGTACACCTCGCGCTCACTCGCGGCCACGTCTGCAACGGGCGTCGTGACCGGTTCGATACGTACGGAGAGGTTCCACGGTGGAAGTGGGTACGTTCCACTTCCGGGCACGATGATTTCCCCGGTGGGCCGTTGATGTTCACTCTCGCGTGTCAGACAGAGCTCCCGCTGTTCCCTCAGGCACACAATCCCGTGTGGCAGAATCACCTTCGTTCCCGAACGACCTCTGCGCAAGAGATTCTTTACCGAATCGAAATGGATCTTTTCCATGTCCTGGACGATCCCGAACCTGTCACGGAGAATTGTATCGATGAGCAGATATATCTCGAAGTCACCGAGACGTTGGATCGATGGGAGCGGGAGTCGCACCGTGCTTTCACTGCTTTTCGAAGGAAGGTGCCGCGCGACGGTGCGTTCCAGCGCTTCCCACCCTTCCTCGAGATTTTTCCCCATCCGGATCAACGATTCATCGATAGAAGGATTGAAATGTCTTCTGAGGTACGGTAGAAGACGGTTGCGTATTCGGTTGCGCAGTAACTGGTTGTCGCGGTTACTTCTATCGATCGCGTAACGGAGCCCCCGTTCGCGGAGGTATGTTCTGAGCTCGTCCCGCGTGCAGTCGAGCAGCGGGTGAATGAAGATCCCGCGCCGCGGTGAGATACCCGTGATACCGCGCCAGCCCGTCCCCCTGATGATACGGTGCAAAATCGTTTCGACCTGGTCATCGCGTGTATGTCCGAGGGCGACCGCATCGGCGCGCCACCGTTCAGCCGTTTCCTCGAGGAAGCGGTACCTCGCGATGCGCGCCGCCTCCTCGAGCCCCATCTTTCGCCTGCGCGCCTCAGCGGGAACATCCCCGGCACCGGTCGTCAGCGGGATCCGCAGTGACCGGCAATGTTTCTCGACCAGTTTCCGTTCCCGCGCCGCGGCAGGCCGGATGCCGTGATCGAAGAACGCCGCCGAGAGGGCGAGGGGTAGCTTTCCAGCTATATCGTGTAGTATATAGAGGAGTGCGATCGAATCCGGGCCTCCGGAGACGGCCGCGACGATCCGCCCGTCCGCAGCGGCCAGGTTCTGTTCGAGGATCGATTTTGTTGTCTTCTGCACGCAGTCCATTGTGTAAGTGGATGGGAAGATGTGATACGTCAACGAACATACACGATTGGTGGCGGTGCAGGGATTCGAACCCCGGACACGCGGATTATGATTCCGCTGCTCTAACCAACTGAGCTACACCGCCACACCAGTGGAAATAGTAAGAGAAACGGGCGATATGTCAAGCGAAATTGGTTAATGCACCGCATGCCGCCAGCTCTGCGAACGACATATCCCTTGCCTGTATAACATTATTTTGTTATGGATAGTTGTGCATTTTCCGGAACGGATACGTATGGATATCTTTACCGAAAAGGATGCCCATCCGTCGGTTCTCGACGGGAAAAGGATCGTCGTCGCCGGGTACGGTAACCAGGGACGCCCCCAGGCACTCAATCTCAGGGACAGTGGGTTCGATGTCGTGGTGGCGGCCCGCCCGGATGGGGCGGGGTGGGCGCGCGCGGCGGGCGACGGCTTCCGACCGCAGCCGTTCGAGGAGGCGTTCACGGGGGC
>CBFCXB010000443.1:0-2759 GCA_965601905.1 uncultured bacterium
TGATCTTACGCCTCAGGTATCCGATCACCTTTGCATCATGCGTCGCGAATACGAACGTCGTGCCGAGATCCCTGTTGAGCCTCGCCATCATCTTCAGGATATTGTACGAATTCTCCGCATCGAGGTTCGCCGTCGGTTCGTCGGCCAGGACGATCTCGGGTTGTTTCACCATCGCGCGGGCCACCGCGACGCGCTGGCTCTCGCCTCCGGAGAGCTGCGCGGGGCGGGATTTGATCTTGTCCATGAGCCCAACCCATTCGAGCGCCCGGTGCACCGCCTCCCTCCGCCCGCCGTGGTCCATCCCGAGCAGCAGCAACGGGAACTCCACATTCTCGTACACGGTGTAGACGGGAAGGAGGTTGTACGTCTGGAATATGAATCCGATATATTCGTTGCGAAGCCGCGCCGACTCGCGGTGGTTGAGCTCTCCGGTGCTCTTTCCAATGACGATCGCCTCGCCCGCGGTCGGGCGGTCGAGCGCCCCGACGATATTGAGGAGTGTGGTTTTCCCCGAACCGCTCGGACCGACGAGCCCGACGAACTCACCGCGCTCGATCACGAGGCTGATATCCTCCAGGGCGGTGAACTTCCCCCGCCCGACCGGGTACTGCTTGAGTAGATTTCGCGTTGTAATGATGGCGCCGTTCTTCACGTGGGGCACCTCCGGTGAATCACGTTTCTCCCTATAGTACGGTTCTTGCGTTTCAACGTTCACCTCAGTGGTTATAGATGGCGGTTATCTGTCCACCGTATCCCGTGCCGATGAGTTGGCGCTGGTACGATCCGCCGGGTACGTTCGAATCGGGATAATAAAACAAGCTTAATTTTAATATATAATCATCCCACGTCCGCTGCCAGGCTATGTACTGGTAGTATTCGTCTGATTCCCACGAGTAGAATCCGATCGCCGATACATTGTCGAGATACCCGATCGGGTAGTTGACAAAGTAGGCCGAGGTTTGTTGGTCCTCTTCCCATCCGAACGGCCCGTCCGATAACGCGAACGCCATGTGCTCGCACAGCACGTGGATGCCGTTTCCGATGTTCAATGTGTAATCCGCGCCGAGTATCATGATCTTCACCCAATCGTACGGGAATCCGATTCCGAGGTCGAATGCGTTCTCCGGACCGGGGTCCGCGCCGATGAAGAAATCGTGGAGCATCATTTGCTGAAGCACCGCCTCGAACCAGAGTCCGATCTCGATGTCCCATTTCCCGTCGAGCGCGTAGCGGTTCTCGGTGAAATCTTTAAGATAGAGCGGCGATCCGTTCACCTCCCGGTTATGGAACGTGATGCCGATCTCGCCGCGGGGAACGGGAAATTGCAGTCGCCCGCCGAACTCGGGCCGCTCCTCCTCGCTCGGCAGAATCTCGATGCCTTTCAGATCGTCGTTGCCGAGTAGCCCCCACAGTAGGAGGCTGGTGTTGTTCATGGCGACGTATCGGAAGCGCGCGGCGTAGACGCCGTCGGTGAGCTGCAGGGGATCGCGCGGGTCGAGCGAATCGAACCACCGGAGTGAGCGCAGCAGGAATGCCGGTCCGAAGTTGATTCTCTGAAGGCCGATGCGGGTCTCGGTCTGCGGCGTTGCCAGTCGTGCCGTGAGGCGGTACGGCTCGAGGTCCGCGTCGTCGGCATTCTCCGCGCTCCCGAAGGCCGCCCAGCCGTTCAGCGATACCTCGAGGTCAAAGAAGCGCCTGTCGTCTATGCGCTGGCGGAATACGTACCGCGGGATGTAGCGAATGCCGACGTTATGGTAGCGTTCGCCGTCATTCACACTTCCCACGGCCCATCCCGAGGCCTGTCCCCTGAGATCGTGATCGGCCGCGTAAGCCGGCGCGGGCCGTATGAGGCTCGCGCCGGGGAGTAGGCAAACGCCGGCGCAGTACCCGAGGAGGATGAGGCAGGCGACGGCGATCCATATTGACCATACTCGAGTCATCGTTTATCACTCCTCGCTATTTCTGCAGGGCAGAATGCCGAAGAATAATAAATTATGTATCTTGCGCATATCGCCCGCCTCCTGCGCCGCGCGGATATTTTCCGTGAAGATATGGCTCATCCTCTCGAGCATCCCCATACGTATATTATAAAAGCAATGAGCAACTATTCATAGTAAGTATAATGCACGCTCGCCCATGCGGAATAGTCCCATACTCGAGCGGTGCCGGTGAGACGGTATTATTTCATAAAGATCGTCCGGCTGACGGCGTCCGTTTCCTCGAGCAGCAGCGCGCGCAGCAGCGGCCACTTTCCGGGGGGAGTCGTTCCCCCTTTGAGCGTGAGTTCGCGATCGACCATCACCCAGCCGTCCTCCTGCTCGACGCTCAGGGTGAAACGCCCGGCGTCGTTGTCGAGCGTGCGGGGTTTCGGCAGATATACGATCTCCCGTTCGCCGGTCTTGATGCGCAGCCTGACATGTTGCTTCATCGTTCCCGCGGTGACGACGGGGGAGGTCCGGTGCTCGTGGTATAGATGGGTGTTGGAGGGGAGGACGTCCATGATTCCCCCGGTGGGATCACCGATCACGATGCCCGTCCGGCCCCGATCGTCGGGCTCTCCCGTTTTCAGCGTAAAATCGAAGCCGGCTGCGACCGCCGCGGGCGCAAACGTCTCGGGATTGTAGCCGGTGACATCGGCTCCCGTAAATACCGAACCGACGATCTTTTTAATATACGCGAGCGCCTCGCAGCGAAGTCCGGCCATCCTATCATAGGGGCAGAACACGCCGTCTCCGCGCAGATAACCGGTGCCTCTCCAG
>CBFCXB010000444.1:0-2755 GCA_965601905.1 uncultured bacterium
ATACTGCTCGAGGACGTAGCGCACGCCACTCCTGATATCCTCGATCACCTTGCCTCCCCAGTCGCCGCGTATCCCGTCGCAGAACTACTTCCCGTACCCCGTCGAGCCCCGCGGATTGCAGAAGAAAACGGCGAAGTTCGCGCCGGAGAAGAATGTGTACTCGGGACGGAACGCGTACCCGAACATCTGCTGCGGGCCGCCGTGCACGCGCACCATCAACGGGTAGCTGCGCTCGGGATCGAAATCCATCGGCTTCACGAGGAAGCCGTGCACGGGCTTGCCGCCTGAGCCCTCGAACCAGAACCGCTCCGCGTCGGGGAAATGGTACTCACGGTAGATGTCGGCGTTCAGATCGGTAAGCTGCTTGACCTTTTTCCCTTTCTGATTGCAGCGGAATATCTCGTAGTAATGGGTCATGGGGCGGTAGCGGTAGACGAAGAATTTCTCCTTCGGCCCCGCCTGGACATCGAGATGGTACCCGTGGCCCGTGCCGCCGGCGCCTCCGACGACCGTTTCGATCTCGCCTCCCCCGCGCGGCACGCTGAAGAGGTTGATGTCGCCCCAGTCCTCGGCCTGAAAGTAGAGCTTTTCCTCCCGGTGACTCCAGAAAAAGGTACCGACGCTCCGGTCGAAGTCGCGTGTGATGCTCCGCGGTTCGCCGGCCGGCAGCTCCATCACCATCAGCTCGTAGCGGTCCGACTCGTAGCCGGGCCGCCGCGTCGCCCGGTAGGCGAGGTATTTCCCCGATGGGGACACCCTGGGGTGGCTGTCCGCGGCCGGGTTGTCGGTTACATTTTCGACCGGGCCGCCCGCCACCGGCACACGGTATATCTCCTCGTTGTATGAAACCGCCTGGTCCTCGTCCTGTTTGCCGGCAAAGTAAACAACCGCGCCATCCGGCGCAAGATCGAAGTCGCGCCCCGCCGAGGCGAGCCAGTAGGTCAGCGCGTCGAACTCGAGCTCGGGGGTGAGATCCCGCGGCTCGCCGCCCGTGACGGGGATATGAAACAGGTGCTGCACCTTGCCGTCATCGTAGCTGTTCCAGTGGCGGTACATGAGGCGCTCGTGCACCATTGCGGAAATTTTTTTCTTTTCTTTTTCCTCGTCCCGCTTCGTGACGCACTCGAGGTCGGGGCAGTCGAGATAGACGCGGCCGGTGAAGATGAATCCCGAGCCGTCCGGCATCCAGGCGACATCGCCGACGCCGCCGGGGAAATCGGTGACCTTGCGGGCCTCGCCGCCGTCGATGGGCAGGATATGTATCTGCGGTGCCTCCTCCCTGCTCGAGATGAAGGCGATCGCCGTGCCGTCCGGTGACCAGCGCGGATGATTGTCGCCCTTCTCGCTCGTTGTCATCCGGCGGGGGGTTCCGCCGTCCGAGGAAACGATCCAGATATCGGAATTGCTCTTGTCCTCTTCGAAATCGATAATGGTGACGACGTAGGCGATCCAGTCCCCGTCGAAAGAGAGCTGCACATCGCCCAGCCGCCGGAGCTTGTGGAGATCTTCCGGCGTGAACGCTTTGTAGCCCGCCGTTGCGGCGAATGCCGAAACGAGGGCGATCAACGCGACCGCCGTCCCCACCAGTACCCACCTGCACATAGAGCGGATCATGGTTCTCCTTTCATTGAAAGTGCAAGTATACATCCACAACAGGCGTATAGTGTAATCAATGGCCGGCGGATTTTCAAAGCAACAAATCATGACAATCGGGCCGCATCCCGGGACCCACCCCGCATCCCGGGATTTACCGAATCATGGAATTCCACCGCGTCCCGGGATCCACCCCGCACCCCGGCTCCCCCCAATTACACGTGGAAAAATGGCGCCGCTTGATATATAACGGTCGAAACAGCCAGATCGATCAAACTGGAGGATCCGCAATGTCTAATGAAAACGAAGAGGCGCGCCTCGAGCGAAAGCGCCGGTTCATAAACGAAATCCGCGACCGGAAGTGCCGGCAGCTCATCGAGCCGCTCTCGCACAAGGCTCAGTCTTTCCTGAACGGTGAAATACCACCTGATGATGTTTTCAAGGCGGCGCACTACGTGGCGCGGCGGGGGGACGAGATCACGGCCGATTTCAAGAAAAAGCCCGATGTGATCCTGGCCGGGATCGCGATGGACGAGAACCGGTATTTTACCGAGATCGGTGATATCGCGGTCAAGGTGCGCTGCGGTGACGTCCTGTCGGTCTTCGCCGACGCGGTGGTGAATCCGGCGAGCCCCGACGGCACGATGATGAAGGGCCTCGGCGGCGCCATCAAGAAGGCGGGCGGCGGGAGTATCGAGAAGGAAGCGGCGTCGCAGGCGCCGATCGCCGCCGGCACGGCCATTGCCACCGGCGCCGGAGGCCTCCCGTTCCTGCACATCATCCACGCTCCCACCGCCGATACGCCCGGCGGCACCAGCTCGCCGGAGATGGTGCGCACGGCGGCCGCGGCGGCGCTCGCCCTCGCCGAGGAACTCGGGCTCGAAACGATCACGATTCCCGGATTGGGAACCGGCGCCGGAGGCCTCGCACCGGATGAGGCGGCCGCGGCGATCGTCGAAGCGATCGCCTCTCACAAGGCGCAAGCGGTCTCCAGCGTCAGTCTCGTCGATATACACGAGAAAACGGCCGATGCGTTCGTGGAAAAACTCGAAGCGTACGATGAGGAGAAGGGATAGCGGCCGCATCACCGGCTCGATGGGATCGCTGGCCTTAATCCGTCAAAATATCTTTGTCCATAACCTGGCCGGGCGCCGGGACGGGG
>CBFCXB010000445.1:0-2752 GCA_965601905.1 uncultured bacterium
GAGCGTGAAGAGCAGCGGCGCAGCCGAGCGTGAGCCGCCGAGCGCGGCGTTCCCCTCCCCCGTGAAGTTGCCGGTCCAGACGCCGATCGTCCACTGCCGGTTGACGCCGATCGCCCATCCATCCTTCTGCCCGTAGCTCGTCCCCGTCTTCCAGGCCACCGGTACCTGGTCGTTGAAACAGTCCCAGTAGAACTCGACGCCGGGCCTCGAAAGCCGTCTCAGAACATCGAGGACGAGCCATGCGGCCCCCTCGCTGAAGAGCCGCGCTCCGCGGGCATGCATTCCGCTATCCCCAATCATCGCGTTTACCCCTGCCGAACCGGGATGCTCGTTTCTCCGCCCCGGTGCACCGGTAACGTGCTCCACGGCCCGGAGCGCTCCCGGCTCGCCGAGATTACCGAGGGCACGGTAGAGCCGGACCAGCTCGTGCAGGCTCGCCTCCGCGCCGCCGATCACGAGCGGCAGTCCGTACCGCATGGGTGATCTGAACAGGCCGTGCAGCCCCGCCTCGACGAGGAAGTCATAGAAGTCGCGCAGACCGTACGCGTTGAGGAGCCGGACGGAGGGAACGTTCAGCGATTCGATGAGGATCCTATCGATACCGACGAGACCGCTGAAATCCCTCGATGCGTTCTGCGGCGCGAATGTCCCGTAGTAGGTGGGAACATCCTGAATCTTTGTTGCGATCGTGAATGGTCCCCTCTCGAGGGCCTTGGCTACGAGAAACGGTTTGAGAAGGCTCCCCGTCGAGCGATAGGCCGTAACGCCGTCCACCTGCCCCCCGTGTTCGTCGTCGTAGAAATCGTGCGAGCCGACGTACGCGCGGATCTCGCCGGATGCCGTCTCGGCGACGAGAACGGCGAGGTTCTCGATTCCCTGATTTGACAGTACGTCGGCATGCAGCCGGACGGCATCCGTGACCCGATGCTGGATATCGCCGTCGAGGGTCGTCGTGATCCGATATGAATCGCGCGTGCGCCCCAGCACCATCGTCGTAAAATGCGGCGCCTCGAAGGGAAGATGCGGGGAACGCCCCGGAAGCGGCTCCGCGCACGCCATCCGGCATGTAAACGAATCGATGATCCCCGCCTCACGGAGGCGCCCGAGGAGGTGATCCCGTTTCGCGCGCAACCGCGGGCGATCGCGTTCGAGATTGATCATCGATGGATCGTTGGGAAGGACGGCGATGAGCGAGGCCTCGGCCCAGGTCAACTCATCGGCGGGCTTTCCGAAGTAGAGGTGCGCGGCCGCCTCGATTCCCACGACATTCCCGCCCATCGGAGCGTTGCGAGCGTAGATCGAGAGTATCTCCTCCTTGGAGAAATGACATGACAACTTCAACGCAACGAGGCATTCGCGGAGTTTGTTCCGGTAGGAACGCGCCTTCGGATCGGAGAGTCGCGCGACCTGCATCGTGATCGTGCTCCCCCCGCGAATCCGCCTGCCGGCCTTGATGTTGGTGTATGCGGCCTTCGCCACGGCGAGCGGATCGACACCGGGATGGCGGAAAAACCGCCGGTCCTCATTCGCCACGAGCGCGGTGACGTACTTATGCGGCAGGGCTCTCCCATCGGGGGGAAAGCGGAACTGCTGGTCACCGGAGAGGGTCGCCCTGAGCAGCCGGCCGCGTGAATCGAAGACGAGCGTCGAGTAATCGCCGGGGAAGAGTGAGCCGACGGGGAGCGCAAGCCACACCATGAATCCGATTGCACAGATAATAACTATTATAACAATCGAGCGGAGTGCCTGCCTCGTATGTACCCGTTGGCTACCCATGTCCTGCATTCGGCTCCAAAGCCTCATATTATACTTTAGATATTATATATAACTGTTTAATATATAATATCTTATGCTTATTTAACCAGTACCGATCCCCCACCGATCCGTGCGAAATAGTCGGGGGAATACATCGCCTCGACCGAGACGGGGGGCAGCCGGAATGTCCCACGGAACGTCGGATTGATCTCCACGGCGAACCGCGCCGACCCCCTCCCCCGCAGGCTGAAGAACCAGTTGATGCGATCGTCCCGGATATCCATGTAGTCGCCGTCCGAGACATGCAGCCGCTGCACCCACGGGGGCAGCGCCTCACCCGTCAGCCGCCGGTTGATGATCTCCCACCCCGAGGGGAATACGCTCGTGAGGGCAAGCGTTTCGAGCGGCATACCGTACTGGTTCTCGACGGTATAGACCACCCAGAAGCTCTTACCCTGAGAGCGCTCGCCCACCTCGATCGGCCGGCCGTTCTCATCGTAGAAGTTCCGCGCGAGTTGGATTCCCATCTGCTCGGTCGTGATCCTGTCGTCCGTCGGGATTCCCTCGACGAAGAGAGACACGAAGAGCGGATTGTCGCTTTCATTGGTGATGACGATCTCCTTGCCCCACAAGCAATCGAGTTCACGGAGGATCTGGTAGCCGGTGAGGTTCACCGTCTCCGTCTCCCCCCCACCCATCATCACCTTGAACCTCACCGCACCGCCCGAAAACGGCGAGGCATCGTAGAAGGCGCCGATACCGAGCAACGCCATTGCCGTTTCCTGTGTCGAGTACCATCCCCACGGCCTGAGCTCCTTCGCCATCTCCCGGAGGAGGCGGCCCGCCGTCTGCAGATCACCCATCTTCACGCACAGGTACGTCATGAGCGCCCGGTCACGGAGCGCCGAGCCGTACGTGCCGCCGAGCTCGCGGAATGGGGGACTCTCGGTGGGCACGGCACGGTCGACGGCCCGGGCGGCATCCGTTTCCCCGCTCA
>CBFCXB010000446.1:0-2748 GCA_965601905.1 uncultured bacterium
CTCATAACGCGCACCGGCTGATCGGCCTCGACCGTTCCCAGCTCCTTACCGGGGAGGTCCACCTCGAGGTAGAGTTCCCGGTAGTCCATGACCTGAACCATCTCGACCCCCGTCTCGACCTTGATACCCTCGGTGTGGTAGGGGAGCTTTGTGATGACGCCGTCAAAGGACGCCGTTATCAACATCTTGGCGAGCTGGATCATGGCGTTCTGGTAATTGTATTCCGCATCCATGTAGGCGCGCTCCGATTCCCTCAGGTCGCCGAGGGTCACCCCTCCCTTGTCGTAGAGGGATTGCTGTTTCTCGAATTCGCGCCGGGACGTCTCGAGTGAGAGCCTCTTCGATTCGATCTTTATCTCGCTCTCCCGCTCGGGATTATCGAGCCGTATGATTTCCCGCTCCAACGGGACGAAGTCCCCGAGTGCGAACCGGCGGCGCGTCTCCGGATTCTCGAGGAGTGCATAGAAACCGGGGGATTCCGATTTCGCCGTCACTTCCTTGAACGCCTTCACCGTGCCGGTGCCGACGATGTACTCCTCGATTGGCTGGAACGCGATCTCCTGCACCGAGACGGGTGCGGCGATCTCGGTCTCGGGGACCCCGTCGCCGCCGCCGCACGAGGCGAATACGATGAGAAGGGCGATCCACAGTGCTCTCTCGTTCACGTTCTACTCCCCCTGTTCCATTTTCTCCGCGTTCTTTTCACGAAACGGCTACCGCTCCGTTCCTACGCGCGGGACCACCGATTCGTTCCGACCGAAGTCCCATAGAGACTGTATCTTGAGCTCCAGCAGCGCCAGACGGTAGTTGATCAGAGACGAGACCTCCTGCATCTTTTTCTCGGAAAGCTGGATCTGCTGGAGGTTCAGATCCATACTGGTGAGATCGCCGTTCTTGTATCTCTCGAGGCTGATGTCGTAGGTCAGCTGGGCGTTGCGCACGCTCTTGCGCGCGATATCTATCTGGATCGCCTGGTTCTGGAGGTTCCGGTACGCCCGGCGGATATCGATTATGATGCCGTTGCGTTCCTCCCCGAGGCTCAACTCGCTCTCGGCGACGCTCGCCTCGGCAGCCCTGATCGACGCCTTCTTCCGCCCCCAGTCCCACAGCGGGATCTCGAGGGAAACGGTGACCTGCTCGTTGCGGTCCGGCGCGTCGTAGATGTCGCCGAACCGCTCGTCGGTTCCGAATGACCCGTACGTGAGGTTGATGTTGCCCTTGAATTCGTTTTGCGCCGACTCGCGGGTCAGCGCCATACGCTGATTCTCGATATCGAGCCTGCGCTGCTGCAGCTCCATCCGGTACTCCAGACCATGATCGATTGCTATCTGGAGATCCGCCGGCACCGGCTTGTACGAAATATCCTCCTCGATGGCTATCTCGTCGAATATCGACAGTCCGATCAATTCCTTGAAATGGTCGTACGCATTCTCCAGCGTAACGCGCGCGTTCTGCATGTCGGCCCGTTTCGTCGCAAGGTCGACCTCCGCCTGGTAGAGTTCCTCCCGCTTCTCGAGATCCGCATCGACCTTGTTTTTCATGATCCCATAACTGTTCTGCTGGTTCTCGAACGCCTCGATGCCGATCTCGAGCTGCATCTTGTTCCGGTATACATCGAAGAACGCCTCCGTGACCAGCTTCTCGAGCCGCAGCCGCTGTATGGCGTAATTCAGGTTGGCGTTCTCGTACTCGAGCTCGAGCCTTCGCAGGTCGAGCTTCTTGCGGTTGTACGTGAATATCGGCTGATCGAAGCTGATCGACAGGTTGTTGCTGTACGTCTCGCTCCGCGAGTCGGTGTAGCCGGTGTAGACATCCTGCCACATGAACTGGTTGCGCAGCGTCAGCGTGCCGTCGGTCCACCGCAGCGGCTGCTCCACGATGAAGCCGGCCATCGACGCGGTGCTCTCGTTCCGGTACCACTGGGAGACGAGGGATTCGAACCGCCTGTCGCGGGAGTAGCTGAGGGGCGTCAGGCTGAGACTGAACCTCGATTTCAGGCTGGCCTGTTGTGCGGCGAGCGACTCCCGGCTCCGCTCGAGACTCAGCTGGAAATGCTTGATCGTCGGGCTGTTGGCCGTCGCGATACCCAGCGCGTCATCCAGCGTGAGCGTCCGCTGGGCCGCAGAGCGGCAGGCCGGAAAAAGCACGAGGCCGAATGTTACCGCCAATATTGCCAGCCGTGCGCAAAGCGCGCCCGGGTTCAACACGCTCGGGCTCGTTATTTTCCTTAATCCTCTCATCGTTTCACCCATTTCACCGCATCCGCGATCACGATCAGCCCGCTCGATTCGTTACTCAACCGGACCACCGCCTCGCCCCGCGAGATATAGTAGGAACCGAGGTAGTTCCATCCATTCTCCGCTTCCTTGATGTCGAGGTCCACGTCATCGGGGCCGTCATCATGGGCGATCTCGAAATGGTACTGGCCGAGATCATCTTCCGAGCCCCGCCCCCACGGACGCCGTATCTTGCTGACGTAATAGTACACGTCGTAGGTGCCGCTCTCCGGGATCGACGCTGTCCACCGCGCCGGCGTCTTTCCGTCCCCCGCCTTCGTGTAGGCGGCGGATCGCACGTACGCGCCGTAGAAATCGGAATGGGTCGTCGGCACCCACCTGTTACTGGGAATATTCCAGAAGTGGATGCCCTCGTACTTCTCATCATCACGTCCCGATCGCTGCCGGAACCGCAGCCCGAGGAATCCGTGCGTCGTCTTGCCGCCCGCCTCGAAGCCGTCGTCCTCGTTAT
>CBFCXB010000447.1:0-2742 GCA_965601905.1 uncultured bacterium
GTATATCCGGGTCGACGGCGGCGGCCACGGCAACTTCGAGGTGAAGAAGATGGTGCAAAAGTGGCTGGACGAGAATTTCAATGATTGATCGATCAGCCACAAGCTAATAAAAAAGCCGGCGATCGTGTGATCGCCGGCCCCGGTGAAACCGCCGCGTGCTGGCCGCCTCACTACCTCACTTCTTCTTCGCGACGGACTCACCGCTCTCCAGTTTCTCGATCTTGACGAGCATCTTCTTGCCGTTCTCGTTATCCGGATTCATGGCAATCGATTTCTCGTAGAACTTCCTTGCCTTGTCGTACTTGCCGGCCACGAGGAGCCCCTCGCCGAGGCTGTCGTAGACATTCCACGATTCGGGGTACATCTTAACGTTGAGCTTGAAGACCTCGATCGCCTCGTCGGCCTTCTTCTCATAGAGGAACTTGTACCCGAGGGTGTTGAACTCCTTCTCGTCGAAGTAGCAACAGTCCTCACTGTCCTCCATCGCCTTGATTTTCTTTGCCATCTTGGCGCCGGCCCCCGGACCCTTCTTCAACAGCGCCTTGTGGACATGAACGGCCGCCGATTTCTCGTTCGCCTCGATCTTTTCCCAGGTCAGTTTCATCTTCTCCTCGGCGGAGATCTTCTGACCCAGTTTCTTTTTCATCTCGAGCTTCTTCTTCATCTCCTGCTCTTTCTTGAGCTGCATCTCCTTTTCCTTCTTGCATTCCTCCTGCTTTGCCTTGTCCTTCTCCTGCGCCTGCGTCTCCCAGATGCCGGACATCGACAGCGGGAGGATCAGGGAGAGAATGAGGAAACACGAGACGATCACGGTCGCCCGCATGCCCCGTTTCCGATCAATCTTCGGATCGAGTATACACATGATTCTATCCTTCAGGTTCGAGCCCTGCGAAATCGTTGATAGCTGCCAGGCCGGTCGCGGCGGCGTCCCGAGCTCGGAGGCGATGTCCATGAGGAACATCGCGTAGTCCGACGGCTTCGCGCCCGCATTCAACACCACATCGTCACAGTCCCGCTCACGCTCGACGCGCAGATGCTTCGCCGCCAGCCAGACGAGCGGGTTCAGCCAGTAGATACTCGTCGTCACGAGGACGAGGACCTCGACCAGGCCGTCCCACCGCTTGATGTGCGCCAACTCGTGGGAAAGGATACACCGGCGCCGCTCGGCGGGCCATGCCGCCGAGCCGGCCGGAACAACTATCGCCGGATTGATTGCTCCGATGGTTACCGCGGCCTTGATGTCACCCGACTCGAAGAGACGCACCCGCTGCCTGAGGCCGAGCCTCGCGCAGGAATCGGCGAGGAGCCCGTCCCATGTACCGCACGCCGCGCAGCACTGCATGATGAGCCGTTTCCCCACCGCCATACGAACGAACAGCCAGACGAGACATAGAAGTACGCCCGAAATCCATATGACTGTCGCCCATGCACGCCAGTCCGCGGTGAATAGCGTCGATCCCGCCCCGGGACGTGCCGCGGAGTTCCCCCTGCCCGATTCATCCTCCACCGTCGCGTCGAACTCCTTGCCCACCGGCTCGGCAACGCCGCCGAACTGCTGCGTGCTCCGCCACCAACTCCCGACACCGGGAAGGATCGGAAGCTGCCAGAGGGGGGAAACGACCTGCGTGACGGGCAGCACGAGGAGCGCAACGAGCGTGAATACCCATACCATGCTTCGGGCATAGGCGGACGAGCGCCGCAGCAGAAAGGTCACAAGACCCGCCAGTGCGCAGATGACCGCCGCCTTGACATAGACATCGACCACGAGCTCGAGGATCCGCGTCCAGGGAAGACTCCCGAGCCATGCACCGATCCCGATCATGTCATCTCCCCCCCTTCCGCGATTCCTCGATCAGATCGAGTATCCGCTTCCGCTCGTCATCGGTCAGATTCGCGTCTTTCTTCTGTAGAATGGAGATCACCGCCGCCGCCTCGGCCCCCTTGAAGAAGGTGTCGACCACGTTGTTGAGGAGCGTCCTGCGGGCGCTCTGAAGGGGAATCGTCGGATAGTAGACGTATTTCCCCTTCTCCCTCTCGTGCCGCAGGTACCCCTTCTCCTCGAGAACGCCCAGCATCGTCCGCACCGTCGCATTGACGGGTCTGTCGGGAAGCCCCTTCATGACAGCCACCGCCGTCGCGCTCTCCTGCTGATAGATGATCTCTATGATCTGCCGCTCCCTCCGCGTGAGGGCATGCAAGTCGGGGTGTTTCGCCACGCCAACCTCCTGGTTTCGCCCGGCGCCGGCACCGGGCTTTGTATGTTCGGAGCAGTGCAACACCGGCCCGCATGTTCAAGGCACCGTTTTGTTGTTTCGAAGCATCCGCTCGAAACGCCGTCTCGCCTTACTGAAGCAACTGCCCGAAGCTTCTTCTCTTTTTTAGGGACCTCGCAGCAACTACCTCTTACTACGAGCTAGCGCGGCGCCGGGTTGCGATCAGTTTAACATGTTAAACCACTCTCATGTTAAATATTTAACATTCGGGCGGCCCGCGTCAAGCGAAAAATAAAAATTTCGAAAAAAATCGGAAAGAGATGTCAAGTTTACCATACATTTGGTTCCGACGTCGGAACTGGCGTTCGCATTATTTCAATCTACGGAAGCATCGATGAACCTTGATTTTTATGCAGCATCATTACATCTAGCCTCAATCCGTCATTCTTTCGGAGGTAAATTTTTGGCCGGGCACCGGGACGGGGGCGCTCCGGCTCAAACAGTCCTCACGCACCGGCACATAAACGGT
>CBFCXB010000448.1:0-2725 GCA_965601905.1 uncultured bacterium
TGCCTTCTATGCCCGAAGGAATGCCGTATCGGCGACCGGGAGCGGGGATACTGCGGGGTTCGTGAAAACGACCACGGCACGTATTACACACTCGTCTACGGGGAGCCCTGCTCGATCCACCTCGATCCGATCGAGAAGAAACCGTTCTTCCACGTCATCCCGGGGACGACGGCGCTGTCGCTCGCGACGGTCGGATGCAACATGGAGTGCAAGTTCTGCCAGAACTGGCAGATATCCCAATCGCGCCCCGAGCAGGTCCAGACACGGCACGTCCCGCCGGACCGCATCGTCGATCAGGCGTCGTCGCTCGATGCGCCCTCGATAGCGTATACGTACGGTGAACCGGTCGTCTTTATCGAATACATGATGGATATTGCTTCCCTGGCGCGTGCGCGCGGGATCATGAACGTCGTTGTTTCGAGCGGGTACATCAAACGCAAGCCGCTGCTGGATCTGTGCGCACTCGTCGACGCGATAAAGATAGATCTCAAGGCGTTCGACGAATCGTACTACCGGGACGTGTGCAGCTCCGAACTTCGCCCGGTGCTCGATTCGATCACGACCGTGCGCGAGCAGGGTGTATGGCTCGAGATCGTATATCTCATGGTGCCGACATTGAACGATGATCCCGGTAAGATCAGGGAAATGGCCCGCTGGCTGCGCACGCACGCCGGGGCCGATGTGCCGGTGCACTTTTCTCGTTTTTTCCCCCAGTATCGCATGAAGAACCTTCCTCCGACGCCCATCTCGTCACTCGAGCGTGCGTACGAGATCTGTCGAGAAGAGGGGCTGCGATTCGTCTATGTCGGCAATGTGCCCCAGCACGAAATGGAGAGTACCTACTGCCCGTCCTGCAAAGAAGTGATCATACACCGGCGGGGGTACCGCGTCATGAGCCTCGATATCGTAGATGGACATTGCCGTTTCTGCGGCACCGCCATTCCCGGCAAGTGGCAGGAGGGCTGATTATGCGTTTAACGCACATCTTCGCAGCGGCCGTTGGTCTTCTTCTCATATCGCACACCGCGCTCACTGCAGAGAGGAAAAGGAGTGACATGGAGCAGATCGTACGGAAACCCGCCGTTGCGGGACAATTCTATCCTGGAAATCCCGCAGCACTCCGGAAGGATATCGAACACTACTTCGAGAACGTTTCCATGGAACCGGTCGAGGGAACGGTAGTCGCCCTCATTTCACCCCACGCCGGTTACACATACTCGGGACAGGTCGCGGCATACGGCTACCGCCTCATCAAAGATCACGCGTACGAAACCGTCGTCGTCATCTCACCGAGTCACGTGGAGTATTTCGACTACAGCTCCGTCTTCGCGGGAAAATCGTATCTGACACCACTCGGCGAGATTCCGGTCGATCAGGACATCGTCCGTCTGATCACCGGAGGGGGGGAACTGGTACGGACGGAGACGACAGGCCACACCTTCGGAGCGTTCCAGAGGGGTGAACATTCCCTCGAAGTGCAGTTACCATTTCTGCAGGTCGCACTCGGCGACTTCGAGCTGGTACCTATCGTCATGGGCAGCCAGAGCCGCGAGTGCATCGAAGCGCTGGGCGATGCACTCGGAGAGGCCTTGCAGGGCCGCAACGCGCTCATCGTCGCCAGCACGGACCTCTCCCATTTCCACAGTGACGCGAGCGCAAGGAGGCTCGACGGTGTCTTCATGGATAAGCTCGGATCATTCGACGAGGCAGGTCTTTCAAAGGCCATCGCCAGGAATGAGACCGAGGCATGCGGCGGTGGTCCGACCGCCGCAGCCATGATAGCCGCCCGTAAGCTGGGAGCCGACCGGTGCACCGTTCTCCAGTACGCGAATTCAGGGGATATCACGGGTGACGCATCGAGCGTGGTCGGCTACGTCTCCGCGGCGATGACGAGGAGCGTGGGGCTGCGGGAGGGGCGCCAATCGCAGGGCGCCGATTCCTCCCATCGCGAACGCGGGGAGGACGCCGCCGGCGCCTCATCCCCACCGCTCGATACGGGTCTCTCGGAAACGGACAAGATATTCCTGCTCCGGCTGGCACGCCGCGTCATCACAGCGGAATGTGCAGGCGAGGCGGTTGAGATCGAAGAGAGTCCCTCCCCCGTCCTGCGGGAGCCGCGCGGCGGATTCGTTACCCTCAAGAAGAACGGTCAACTCAGGGGCTGTATCGGATACATCGAAGCGATCAAGCCCATCATCGAAACGGTGATGGATATGGCCAAGTCTGCGGCGTTCAACGACTGGCGTTTCCCACCCGTGACTGCGGACGAGGTGCCCCATATCGATATTGAAATATCGGTGCTCAGCCCCATCACGCAGATCGACGATCCGGCCGTGATCGAAGTCGGTACGCACGGGATTATCATCACACGCGGCTCGGATCGCGGTCTTCTCCTCCCGCAGGTCGCGACCGAGCGGGGTTGGGACCGCGAGACGTTCCTCGAACAGACCTGCGTCAAGGCGGGATTGCCGGTCGATATATGGAGGGAACCCGGAACAAAGATCGAGGTCTTCAGTGCTGATATATTCTCGGAGATCGAAATGAAACTCCGGTGACGCGCTTACCATTTGCCCACGAGCATTACCGCCGCGAGTAGATGGAGGGCGATGATGAGCACCGCCGTCCCGACGATGCCGGTCACCGGTACGAGCACCGCGCCGCCGATGATCCCTCCCGCGCAGGCGCCGAACAGATCCCACGCGTAGAACACGGCGGGGACGACCAC
>CBFCXB010000449.1:0-2721 GCA_965601905.1 uncultured bacterium
AATGCTGGCAAATGGTTCGATATGCAGTTGTGAGGCGGATGGGTAGATGTGCCCGTCTGCTGCCATCGTGTTATCAACGCGGGCGTAAGGAGGTGCTTACGATGGCACTGCAAAAGGAAGTAAAGAGCGATGTAATCAGCAAGTTCCGCTTACACGAGAAAGACTCGGGGTCACCAGAGGTACAGATCGCACTCCTCACCAAGCGAATCAATATCCTGACGGAACATTTCAAGGTTCACAAAAAGGACTTTGCTTCCCGGCGGGGCCTGCTGAAGATGGTGGGAAGGCGCAGGAAACTGCTCGATTACCTGAAGAGGAACAAGATCGAGAAATACAGGCAGATCCTTGAGGATCTAAATATCAGGAAGTAGCCTGCCGATATCCGAAGGATTCCGTAAGATCGTCTGTGATCCCGAACCGAATGTGGTGAACTAGTATCTGATACTGGAGGCAATTGATAGGATGATTTTGAAACGCAAGACATTTAATGGAAAAGAGTTTTTCTTCGAGACGGGGCGTATGGCCAAACAGGCCGACGGTTCCGTTCTCGTCGGTCAAATGGGTACCGTCGTGCTCGTTACCGCCGTGGCGTCCAAGGAAAGTGAAACGGACAGGGATTACTTTCCGTTGTTCGTCGAGTATCGTGAGAAGTTTTACGCTGCGGGCAAGATCCCCGGCGGTTTTTTCAAGCGTGAGGGGAGGCCGGGTGAGAAGGAAACACTCGGCGCCCGTCAGATAGACCGGCCGATCAGGCCGATCTTTCCCGAGAATTTTCGATACGAGGTGCAGGTCGCGTGCAGCGTTCTGAGCAGCGATCAGGAGCACCAGTCGGACGTGCTCGGAATCACGGGGGCTTCACTTGCCCTCGCTCTCTCCGATATACCGTTCGATTCGATCCTCAGTGGCGTCCGCGTCGGGTACAAGAACGGAAACTTCATTCTCAATCCGACATTTTCCGAAGTCGATGAGGGTGGCCTCGATCTCGTCATCGCCGGTACCGATGAGGCGATCATCATGGTAGAGGGAGGCGCCAATGAAATCTCCGAGCCCCAGCTCGTAGAGGCACTCGATTTCGGGCACGAGAGCGTCCGATTGATGAACGCATTCCAGCGCGAGTTTCTCTCCGAGTGCGAGTGCCCAGAGAAACGGAGCTTCAAGCCGCCGACCCGGAACGAGGAGCTCGAACGGAGGATCCGCGCCGACTACACCGATCAAGTGAAGACGAGAAGCCGGTTGCAGGGCAAACTCAACAGTGAGCGCGCCCTCTCCGAACTCCAGAGCGAGGCCCTCGATCGGTACGCGGAGGAGTTTCCCGACTTGGAAGGGCAGATCAAGGATATCCTGCACGACATCGAACGCGATGTGGTTCGTTCGTTGATCATCAATGACAAAATCCGCACGGATGGGCGGCGGCACGACGAATTGCGCCATGTCGCATGCGAGGTGGGCGTTCTCCCGAGAACCCACGGGAGCGCGCTCTTCACCAGAGGCGAGACGCAGAGCCTCGTCGTGACGACACTCGGAACCTCGTCGGACGAGCAGCGTATCGATGACCTGAAGGGCGAGAGCTGGAAGAACTACATGCTTCATTACAACTTCCCTCCCTTCTCTGTCGGTGAAGTCGGTTTCTTCCGCGGGCCCGGCCGTCGTGAGATCGGGCACGGCGCACTGGCCGAGCGGGCGATCAAGCCCCTGATTCCCGTCGGCGAGGCGTTTCCCTATACGATCAGGGTTGTCTCGGATATTCTCGAATCGAACGGTTCGAGCTCGATGGCGACGGTCTGCGGCGGCAGCCTCGCCCTGATGGACGCCGGCGTTCCGGTTCCCAAGGCCGTTGCCGGTGTCGCGATGGGCCTCATTATGGAGCATGACTCCTACGCCATCCTCACCGACATACTCGGGCTCGAGGATCATCTCGGCGATATGGATTTCAAGGTGACGGGAACGCGCGACGGCATCACCGCCTTCCAGATGGATGTCAAGGTGCACGGCATCTCACGGCAGATTATGGAACAGGCCCTCGGACAGGCGCACCGCGCCCGTATCGAGATTCTCGACATCATGAGTAACACCATCGAGAAACCCCGTGACGAGCTCTCTCCCTACGCGCCGAAGATCGTCCAGATCAAAATCCCCGTCGACAAGATCAGAGAGGTGATCGGTCCCGGTGGCAAGATGATCAGGCATATCCAGGATGAGACCGGCGCCAAGATCGATATCGAGGATGACGGGACGGTGACGGTAGCCGCTGTCGACCAGGAGGGGGGAAGGAAAGCTCTCGAGATGATCGAAGAGATCACGGCGGAACCTGAGATCGGCAAGGTGTACAGCGGAACCGTTCGGAGTATCGTGGCCTTCGGCGCCTTCGTCGAGATCATGCCAGGGACCGACGGCCTCCTCCATATCTCCGAGATCGACAGGAAGCGCGTGAATAAGGTCGAGGACGTACTCAAAATCGGTCAGAAGGTCGACGTGAAGGTAATCAACATCGACCGCGAGGGTAAGATACGGCTCAGTAGAAAGGTTCTTCTCTAACGCGCTCATGTTAAGACTTCCCCGTCCACGCCGGGTAACTCTTTCATCCGGGGCGACTCTGCTCTATCAGAAGAATCCGTTCTCTCCCACGGTGGCCTTTGGTGTATTTTTCGCCAGGGGCTCTCGTGACGAAGAGAGGTCAGAGCGTGGATTCTCGCACCTGCTCGAGCACAACATATTCAGGGG
>CBFCXB010000450.1:0-2696 GCA_965601905.1 uncultured bacterium
CCCCCCGCAACACGAACTTCCCATCAACAAAGACAGGCTTCGGGCGTAGACTCTACAGCGCGCCGGTTGAGATTTTAAAATAGTGCTGAACTGTGCGAGAGAGGCCGCATGGAAGAGAAACAACTGACTTCGCTGGCACGAGCCTTCGGAGAGGGTGACATGGATAGCTTCAAACACATCGTGGATGTCATGAGCCGGCCCCTGATCGCGATGGCGTACCGGTACACGCGCGAGTGGGAGAGCGCGCGGGATCTCTGCCAGGACACGTGGCTCACCGTGTACGAGAAGATATCGCAATACGATCCGAGGCGGCCCTTTTCAAACTGGCTCTTCACCATTCACCGTAACGGCTGTCTGAGTTTCATACGGCGGGCTGCGTTCCGGCGGGAGGTGCCGGCGATCGATGCTGATATTTTGCCGGGCGGGTGCGCCGAGGCATCCGCTCGGTCTCAATCGCCCGCTAATGCCGGAGCGGCCGTGCGTGCGGCCGACCGCTCCGATCCGCTCGCCGCGTTCGAGCAGCGTGAGTTCGGGCGGCGACTGCGGGAGGCAATGTCGTGCCTGTCGCCGCGGCAGCTCGTCGTATTCACACGCGTCGATATCGAGCAGATAGGCCAGTCGGAGGCGGCACGCGCACTCGGTATGAATCCGGCGACACTGCGCACGACGCTGCACAACGCGCGCAGGCGCCTCGCCGCGCGTCTGCGAAAGATGGAAATGTAATGAGGAGAATGGAAGCGTAATGAGCGCGAGATCGATTGTTCGGAGGATAGAACATGACCGAAAAGTTTACCTGTGAAGATACCCAGGCGCTGCTGGACGGGCTGTCCGCGGGCCCGCGCACAGCCGATGCGCCCCGCGCGCCCCGCGCGCACGCCGGAGTATGCTCCGACTGCGCGATGCTCGTCAGGATCCACGAGCACTGCGCGGAACTGCCGCCGGACGCCCTCGAGGCGGCGGTACCTGCGGGGATGGCCGATGGGATGTGGCGGACGGTCGAGGCGCGTATCGCCGAGCGGGCGAGGCCCGATGTGGCGCCTTCCACTCGCGGAGAGCACGGCGGTACACCTTTAGAAGCGGCGCCTTCCACAGCGGCGCCGCGGGCGCCGGCACGCTCTAGGCTCGGCCGAGGCCCTGCGGAGTCACATTCGACGGCACGTTCGTGGCTCGGCCGGTGGCGGCGGGGCCTCGTGCCGGGCCTCGCCGCGGCGGTCTTCGTTCTCGCATTCGTCTGCGGCTTTCTGGTTGGTGAGCTGCGGGAACTCAGCCAGCATGAGGATATGCTCGTGGCCGAGCTCGCGGCGAGCAGGCAAGCGCTCAATCGCTACCGGATGCATGAAACCGCCTCCGCACGTGGGCGTGTGGCCGGTGTTCTGACCGATCTCGGGTGGCGGCGCGCCCTCCCGGCGCAGGAAAACTACAGCATCGAGGAACTCGTCACTCTGCTGGAGCAGCTGCCGCCCCGCACATCGCTCCTTCCCGCCGGTGACATCACGACGTACCTCGGTGGATCATTTCGCGCGCGGGGCATCGGAGACTGCACCCGCAGCGAGCAGGTGGATATGCATGACGGTCTCCAGGCGGGCGAGGCCGTGCGACTGGCGAGGTGCCTTCATGTTGATTACGGCACACGTGTTTCGCGGGAGGAACTCGTCACATTCATCGAATCGATTATCGGTAAAGGAGGGCGATCATGAAGAAATGGAATGGTACCTGCGGTCGGTTTATTATCTGCATCGCAGCCCTGGCGCTACTCTGCACCGGCTGCCAGCAGTACGGCATCGAGGTCACCGTGGAACCCGACGGCAGCGGAAAAAGATCAATCGAACTGACCACCTCCTCTCTTGCCCGTTCCGGCGCCGAACCATCGGCGGATGATTTCCGTATACTGTTCGGCCTGAAGGAAGAGGACGGATGGTACATCAGCAAGAGGAAGCCGGGCGGCGAAGAGGAAGGAGACGAATCGAGCGGGTACATATTCACGCTCGAGCGCGAGGCGGCGGATCTCGCGGACTGGCGCAATATGAGCGGCGATATAAATATCAGCGCGGCCTTTCCGAGCGGCAAGTACTACAACGTGAAATTCCACAACACGGTCGGTGTCGAGATCGCCCGCGGCACGAACGCGAGGAGCGTCACCTATCGCGAAACCATCGGCTGGAATTCATTGAAGGAAGAGCTGGTCGACTTTTTCGCCTCCTGGTACCACGATTCGATGGCGGTGACCTACCCCGAGCTCGGGACCGCCGAGCTGGCCGAGCTGCGGGGGCTCCTCGCGGGGCATCTCTCGATGGGGCTCGTCGCCATCGAGGAAACGGGCGATTTCGACGCTGAATCGGTGGCCCGGGAGATGGTCTCCATGGCGACCGGGATCATCCGACGTGCGCGGCCCGATGTCGAGACCGAGGAGGTCCATGCGATCACCGAGGCGATCCTGAGCGACTCCACCAACAAGTTCGAACGCTTCACGGCCCGGGAGATGCCGGGGGTCGAGCTCGCCTTTTTCACCGAGATCAATCTCCGCGTCACGATGCCGGGACGTATCGTCGAATCGAACGCCGACGAGGTGCAGGAACGGACCGCGATCTGGAAACTCGACATCATGAGGACGATCAACCGACCGATGGAGCTTTTCGTGCGGTCGGAGATGGTGGAGTAGCAGAGATCGAACAAGCCGGATGAATGATGTTGCACGG
>CBFCXB010000451.1:0-2693 GCA_965601905.1 uncultured bacterium
ATTGAAAATGAGAGCAACGGATGCGATGCCGCCGGAGAGTTTGTAGTAGACCATCATGAACAACACCACGACGGCGAGCCCGAACAGCGCCGCACGGACGCCCATCCTGATCGAATCGGCGCCGAGACTCGGACCCACGGTCCGCTCCTCGCGGATAAACATCGGCGCCGGCAACGCGCCGGCCCGCAGCACGATCGCCAGGTCCCTCGCCTCCTCATCGGTGAAACTCCCCTCGATGACTCCCTGACCGGTGGGGATCTTGCTCCGTATGACCGGATATGATTTTATCTTGCCGTCGAGTACGATGGCTGTAAAGCGCCCGACATTCTCACCCGTGAAGCGCGAGAATTCCCGCGCGCCGCGCCGGTTGAACTGGAAGCTCACGAGGAGCTGTGTCGGTGTGCTGGGGTTGCTCTGCGGGGATGCATTGACCAGATTCGCCCCCGAGACCATCTCGTCCTTTGCGAGGAGAAAGAGGAATTTTGCCCGTCCCCCCTCCTCTATCTGGGCCCATTCATCCAACCACATGAATTCGGAATCCTCGGGTATCGCCTCCAGCGCCGCGGGAGTGTTCAGAATCGCGCGGATGCGCGGAATGTTTTCCTCACGCACGATGAGCCAATCCTGGTAGAAGCGGTAGAGGAGAGAGGTGAACGGGCGTTCCCGATCGATCGTCTGGAGCGTCGCCTCGAGGGGCGCCACCACTCCTCCCGCCACCCCCGCCGCCGTATCCGCCGCGCCGCCGGTATCAGTGGCCGCGATCTCCGCGGGCGCCACGTCCTCTGCTGACTCCGCCGGCACTTCCGGCACCGTCCCGAGTGTGTCGGCGGGCTCGGCGAGCGTTTCCCCGGGAATCTCCGGCACGGTACCAAGAGATTCGCCGGTGATCCCCGGTAACGTTCCCAGCGCCGGCCCCTCTCCGAACGGCGCCACAACGACGAGCGAATCGCCGTACGCATCTCCAAGCACCTCGTCGAGCTTCTGGATGACGGAGGCCGTCTCCTGCTGCTGGCGTATCAGGTGCCACTCGAGCATCGCCGTCTGGCCGATCAATCTCTTGGCCCGGTCCGCATCCTGGAGGCCGGGGAGCTGCACGAGAATCCGCTTGAGCCCCTCGCGTTGAATGGTCGGCTCCGATACGCCGAACTGATCAACACGGTTCCGAATGATCTCGAGCGCCCGGTCGACGACGTCCTGTTTCTCGTCGTCCCGAAGCTGTGAATCGTCGACCTCCAGCACCAGGTGCATTCCCCCGCTGAGATCGAGTCCCAGCTTGATCGATTCCTTCACGAGTTCATCGAATTGCTCGGGCTCTTCGAGCTCAAGGCGCGCACGCTCCCGTTGATCCATCCTCACGCTCTTGAATGTCGGGTAGAGGAAGTAGAGCGAGCCGGCCAGCACAATCAGCACAATAATTATTTTAAATCGTAAGCTTCTCACGTTCCCTCACTTTACCTTCCTGTTCATTGACGCCCGTTCGCTGGCGGGCGGCGTGTCCGCCGGGGCCGTATCCGGATCGCTAACATTCGATCCTTCATGCAGTTTGGGGGATCCTCCTCGATTGTCGCGCGCGTATGACCATAAAAGGCTCGCGCTCTCGATCTCTCTCGCGGCCCGGCACTCCATTCATCGATGTTAGAACACTTATAGAAACTGTAAATTATAACAATTGCTCTAGTTCAGTCAAATGGAAAATGGAGGGGGCGCCTGCAATATAGAAGTGGGCTTTGGGGGTTGCTTTTTTTGGGCCGTGTTATTGTTGTAAGCAGACAACAATACAGGAGGTGGATCATGGAGGAAGTCGCTATCCTGGATGAAAAAAGGAATCAGATCCTTCAATAGATGCGCAAGATTAGAGCCATGCGGAAAGGGTCGGTGACGGAGCAATACCTCAAGGTGGCAAAGAAGGAAAAAAAGAAGCCGGTTCTCGGGGGGCCATACTGGCTTTACAGTCGTAAGGAAAAGAGAAAGACCGTTGGTCGAAGATTGAGGCGGCAGGAGGTTGAACGTATTCGAGAGGAGGTGCATGCCTACCACCGTTTCCAGGCCCTTTGCGCTGAGTATGCCAAGGTCACCGAACGGTTAGGAGAGTTGGGGCGGGAGAAGGAACTTTCTGTGCTGGAAAAAAACGGTTGAAATAGCGATCGAGAAAGATATCGCGGTGAAGCGGTTTTTGGAGCGAGTGAGCAGGGAGCATGGAATTGACATGGAGTCCTGGAAGTTTGGTTTGCGCTCGGCAGTTTTGTCGACTGGGGCCGGATTGTTGGAAAAGATGCTTGACGGTGTGGGGTCAGGCAGGAGGAATAAGCCAGTGGATTGTTCATGTGGGGGGTGCATGAAAAGTCGGGGGCGCAAGGAGAAGCAGATCAAGGCGGTGTTGGGAGATATTCGTTTTCGTCGCTCTCTGTATGTCTGCCCATCGTGTGGCGAGAGTCGATTTCCGGGGGATGAGATTTTAGATGTGGCGGGAACGATGTTTTCTCCCGGGGCTCGTCGTCTGATGGCGCGTGCTTGTCAGCGTGATACATTCAATGAGGGTTGAGACAATTTGTTCGAGTTCGCGCAGATGCGGGTACGCGCCAAAGACGTGGAGCGAGTTGCAGAGGGTACCGGTGAGGCGGTTGAGGCTTGGCGCAAGCAAGAGAGTGCATCGATCCTGGAGGGGGATCAATCGGTTGAACTTATGGATCCGA
>CBFCXB010000452.1:0-2682 GCA_965601905.1 uncultured bacterium
AGGCTGCCGAAATAGATGAGGAGGTAACTGCCGATTCCGAATATCCGCTGCACGCCGACACTGAATGTGTAGAGGGCGAACATGTTGAAGATGAGATGCGGCCAGTTGGCGTGCAGAAAGGCGGAACTGACGATCCGCACCGGCTCCCGGTACGCGATGATGCGCTCGACGTGAAAGATGTACCGTTCGAAAAAAGCCCTGTCAGAGAAGCCCCGGTACGATACATAACCGGTAACGATGATTATGACAATCGATACAATCTCTGTGGGTTCGAACATATCGCTCACATAGATCAATCGGCACAGCAGTGAAGAATCGTACCCAGGTACCCGCTTACGAATATATCGCTCTCCGAGTTCCCCCACACACAACGGAGCAAAGTGTTCGTGCCGGATTCCAAGACCTTCCATTCGAATCCGTTGTAATGAACGATCGTGCCGACGTTACCCACGGCAAGAACGTTCCTTGAACCCGTCCCCCAGATATTGTACAGATTATGCTTTGTGGGGCTGTCGAACAATCCCCATTCCTCACCGTCGTAATGTAATATGTGCCCCCCCTGTCCTACGACGAAGACGCTGTTCGCCGAATTCCCCCAGACCCCGTACAGGTGCCTGTCGGTTCCACTGTCCAGCTCACTCCACTCGGAGCCGTCGTAGTGCAGCACGATTCCCCAGTAACCGACGGCGAAGACATTGCTCGACGAGCTTCCCCAGACATCGTAGAGCTCATTCGTCGTGCCACTCGACATCAGATCCCATTTCACGCCATTGTAGCGTAGAATCGTTCCGTTGGTTCCCGCGGCGAACAGATCGTTGTCGGAGCTTCCCCACACACTCCAGAGCTTCTGCGTGGTCGTGCTGGACATCTCGTTCCAGCTCGCACCATCGTACTGCAAGATGGCGCCGCTATCTCCCACCGCCACCGCCCCGCCGCCTGATTTACCCCAGATATCGAGCAGATCGTGGGGAATACCGCTGTGCAGCGCGGTCCATTCCCCGGAGTCTTTGCGAAGTATCGTTCCCTGCGGCCCGACGGCGAACACAACGTCCCCGGATGCACCCCACACGGAATTGATATTGAAGATGGTGCCATAGAGCATCGCGCTCCAGTCGCTTCCGTCGCCGTGCCAAATGGCGCCAACATCGCCGACGGCGAATATATCGCTTTCGCCGCTTCCCCAGAGACCACGTATACCGTGCTGCCATACGCTGCCCGCCGCACTCCAGCCGATGCCGTCATAATGAAGTATCGTGTCATGCTTCGACGATGCATAGACATCGCTTCCCGAGCTGCCCCAGATATCATAGATGTCCCCGAGGGTGTTGCTGTTCATAGCCGACCATCCACTCCCGTCATTGTGGAGCATCGTACCGTCGTCTCCGCCGATGAAGATGTTTGTTCCCGAGCTGCCCCAGATACAGGTGAGATCGGTCGCCGTGCCGGATGAAGCCTCGCTCCACACGCTCCCATCGTAATCGAGGATCGTGCCGTTGGGCCCGACGGCGAGAACATGCGTGGGGGAGGCGCCCCACACATCGAGGAGGGGTAGTGTCGTAGGGCTCGCCATGGCGCTCCACAGCGCGCCGTCATAGTGCACGATCGTCCCACTGATGCCCACGGCGAATATATCATGGTCGGAGCTCCCCCAGACACCGATCAACTGCTCCAAGGTACCGCTCGCGTCCACGAGCCATGCCGTTCCGTTGTAGTGGAGTATCACGCCTCCCGATCCGACCGCGTACACATTGTCCCCCGAAGAACCCCACACGCCGTTCAGATCGCCCTTTATCCCGCTCTCCATGTAGAACCAGCTCTCTCCATCGTAGTGGAGAATCGCTCCATCCTGACCGACCACGAAAACGTCGCTGCCGGAGCTGCCCCACACATCGCTGCAAAACGCACCTGTAACCTGAACATCCCATACATACTGGTTGTCCTCGGGCTGCGGCTCGTAGATCTCGTCCTTGCTGCACGAAGAGACGATCATGATGATGAGCGCCGCGGATGCCATGCAACGGACACACCGTGACATTGAACGGAAAGACATACCGATACCTCCATCCCTTTCATAGGCCGGGTTTGATCAGGAAATCGCCGCGGAGAAAATATGGAGGCGGCAACCGGATTCGAACCGGTGATAACGGTTTTGCAGACCGTCGCCTTAGCCACTTGGCTATGCCGCCTCTGATAGTGGAGCGGGAAACGGGACTCGAACCCGCGACATCAACCTGGGCAAGGTTGCGCTCTACCAACTGAGCTATTCCCGCCCCCGGTATTCATCGTATCTGTCAGTCAAGTATAATTTTAAGGTTGCCGCCTTGTCAACCCCTATCCGCGCAGGCGATTCGCCCGCCATCGGCAATCGTGCGCCACACAGGGCGTGAACCCGAAATGTGCCGTATCATACACCGGCCCGCACCTTTCCCCGGGCGCGGCGGTATAGCTTCACGTATTCCTTCGCCGATCGCAGCCAGGAATGATCCTCCCGCATGATGCGCTTGCGAACCTTGTCGATGACCCCATCATTCCGGCAGAACGAAACGGCGCGCTCGACTGTGGCGGCGAGGGCCCCGGCCTCGTACTCATCGAAGGTGAATCCGTTGCCCCGCGCCCCCTTCGGGGTCAGATCGGTGATCGTGTCCTTGAGCCCCCCCGTCGCCCGTACGATGGGAATGGTGC
>CBFCXB010000453.1:0-2665 GCA_965601905.1 uncultured bacterium
AGCGGTACGCCAGCAGCAGGAACAGGAGTTCGAGGGACGCAGGGAGACCTTCCTTCTCTCACTCGGCATGAACGCGTTTCCGTGTACGGCGACGGAGAACGACCTGGGGCGCATATGCGAGCTCGTTACGCGCACCAACCAGTTCAACTCGACCGGAATCCGTTACTCTGACAGCGAGATCAAGGCATTTTTCAAGAGTGACGATCATGAGTTTCATATCGTTTCGCTGATCGACAAGTTCGGAGACTACGGCCGATGCGGCGTCGCGCTGATCCTCAAGGAACCATCAGCGTGGAACATTGAGATTCTGCTCGTCTCCTGCCGGGTCGCCGGCCGGGGTCTCGGTACGGCTTTCCTCTCGTATCTCACCGATGAAGCCCGGAAGGCGGGATGCGAACACCTCAGAGCGAAATACATAAAGACCGATCGCAACAGACAGATCGGCCTCCTGTACAAGATCGTCGGATTCGACAAGGACAAGAAACTGAGCGACGAGAAGGCCAGCGTTTTCACCTACCGGCTGGATGACGGCCCGGCGCCCTGCCCTCAATGGATTCGCCTGGAATGATGTACCGATGGGCGGTAGGCCGTCCGGGATTCCCGGCGCCGCCGGCGCACGATGTGAGGAGCGATAACGGTGAACAGGGAAACAGTCGAGAAACAACTCAGGGAGATCATTGCGGGACGGATGCCGGATCGACCCGATCCCGCCTCACTGCCCACCGATGTTCCGATCTTCCAGAAGGGACTCGGTCTCGATTCGATGAGCGGTATCGAGCTCATAACGGAGATAGAAAAACGTTTCGACGTCTACATCGATGATGACGATTTCAACATCTTCGACAGCCTAGGGGCACTCATCGAATTCGTCGCCAAGCGAGCCGCGGGACCGGATCAATGAACCTTGGCATGTTGTTGCGGGCGATCCGCCGACACTGGTATATACGGGATCGTGCCGTTTACGCCGAATTTCTTCAGCACATCGACGCCGTGAGTGATGTCTGGAAGGTACCCCAGGCAGAGGTCGCCGCTTGGTGGGAACGCAGGCAGGAAAGCAGCCTCGCGCTCACCGTGCCCTCGGAGGGAACCCTCCACGTATCGTGCCCCCTCGATGCGTGCGTCGTCGAGGTCGACGGCGCCGAGCTCAGGACGGCGCCGTTTACGTGCGATATGCACACTGCACGCCCGGCTGGAAACGTTTCGATACGATACCACTACCATGGACGGCACCGGTTTCTCATGCCCGAAATCCTCGGGCACCTCGGATACCGTCACCTTGTGGATTCGCCGGGCGGCGATGGGGCCGATATCCCCGGCGCGATACTCGAACCGATACTCGAAACGCTGCACGAATCCTCCACGGTACACCAGCTCTACGACGCGGGGAGTCTCGCACGGTTGCGGGAACTGATCGCGGAGGCACATCACCGGCAGGGGATACCGGCCGTGCGGATCTGGACGCTCCCGCACCGGAATGGGCGGCCGTTCCGCGTGGGAGTATCGACGAGATACGACGTGGACAAGGCGATCGTCAACCTGCCGGCGATCCACGAGCTCGAAGCGCGGCACAACATCCGCGGCACCGTCTACCTCCGTCCCTTGGGCCCATTTTACGGCCCGCGTGAGATCACCTGGTACTGCCGGCTTGGGTGCGGGGCAGAAGTGGCCCTGCACGGTGAGTTTGTCACCACATCACACGACCGCTTCACCGACGAGTATGCATCGGCACGCGGCGAGAAAAAACGCCTCGAGGAGATTACGGGCGGTGCGGTGCACGGGGTATGCATGCACGGCGGCGAGTTGAGGAACAACACGACGAGCACGACCCGCGACGCGATCGAGGAGGCAGGATTCCGGTACGAAACTATATACCGGAACCATTACTACCATCCGCTCCATGTCGCCGCGGAGAATTCCGTCAGGAAAACGCTCAGCATCGGGCAGCACTACGCGGATATATCAGTGACGGCCGAACCGGGATTCGGCGAGCGACTCCTCGGATCGTTCGTCGATCGCTTTTCGCAGGCGGTTGCGGTCGGCGGCATCTTCGTACCGGTACTCCACCCACTCTACTTCGATGTCTTCCACTACATCCGTCAACCCTCGAACACGCTCCGCCTCGCCGCATTCATGCCGAGGTTTCTCTCCGCACTCGCCCGCATGCGCAGCGGTGATTTCTATTTCAACGACCGCAGGAAATAGATCGGGAGCGGGATACCTCCGCGCATCCCTCAGAGAACCTGTGCGATACGCTCGAGAAGCCAGTCGATCTCCTCCTCGGAGATGACGAGCGGCGGCGCGAAACGGATCGTCTGCCCGTGCGTATCCTTGGCGAGGACACCGAGCCCCATCAATCGTTCGCAGTACTCGCGCGCCGTTCCGGCCTCCTTCTCGAGCTCGATCGCGTTCAGCAGACCCTTGCCGCGAATATCGATCACCTTGTCGGTGGCTATCCCGCCGAGACCCTCCCGGAACCGCTCCCCGAGCGTCTCGGCCCGCCGGTCGAGCTTCTCTTCGATCAGAACATCGAGCGCCGCCGTACCGATCGCACAGGCGAGCGGGTTCCCGCCGTACGTACTGCCGTGTGTCCCGGGTGTGATCACCGACATGATCTCCTCCGACGAGATCGCCGCCCACCGCGGCACTCTCACCGAGCCGGGGTCCA
>CBFCXB010000454.1:0-2665 GCA_965601905.1 uncultured bacterium
AAGGAGATACAAGCGCTCGCGCACACCTTCAACGAGATGGCCAGGAGTCTCGAGGAGAGCCACCGCGCGATGCTCGACAAGGAGCGGATGGAGAAGGAGCTCGAGATCGCGCGTGAAATTCAGGAAACCCTCCTTCCCGCACATCTGCCGCACCTGCGCAATTTCGAGATCGATGCGTACTACCATCCCGCCTCCCAGGTGGGTGGGGATTATTTCGATCTCATACCGGTCGATGAACGGCACCTCATGATCGTGGTCGGCGATGTCGCGGGAAAGGGTGTGCCCGGCCTCGTTATCATGGCGATGACGAGAATACTGGTGCGTCACCTGGCGCTGCGGGGCGAGCGGCCATCGATGCTGCTGCGCCACCTCAACATGCTGCTGGGTCGCGATATGAAGAAAAATCTTTTCCTGACCATGTTCTGCGGTCTTCTGGACACGCAGAAAGGCACGCTCAAATTCGCCAGTGCCGCGCATATGCCGCTTGTCGTGTACCACGGTAGCGAACAGATGGTACGCATGATAAAGACAAAGGCCAAACCGCTCGGAATCTTCCCGGATGAGGTGTTCACGAAGGGGCTCGAGGAAGTTGTTATACACCTGCGGCCCGGTGATCTGTTCCTGCAGTTCACCGATGGTCTCAACGAGATGCGGAATCCAGCGGGGGAGGAGTTCGGGCTGGAGAGTGTCATGCAAACGTTGTACGACGAGGCAAAGGGTGGCGCGAGGCACCTGACCGGAGAGATCAAACGAAGACTCGGTGAGTTTCGCCGGGGTGAGCCGCAGAGCGACGATTTGACGCTGCTGGCGGTAAGTGCACTCCCCGCCGGTATGGAACGGGTGAACGAGGAGCGCATGGAGGTTCTCGATAGGGTCGTTTTCGATTAGGAGTCTTACCGAGACGGGACACGATATGAGACTCGAAGCATTCGACAGGGATGCCATGACGGTACGCGTGAGTTGCGGGGACCGCCATGATTGGGATATTCTCGACAAGCTCACCAGCCTCATTGCGGTCTCTTCGGATTGCGGTTTCGGCCGGATCATATTCGAGCCGCCCTCCCACCTGCCTATGCCGGTCGGGGTGGCGCTCGAGCAGCTCGCCCGGCGGAACCGGGTTATCCTGGCCGACGCCGATGGGGACACCGAATCCGAAGAGGGCGAGTTCGGCTTCGTCGTGCTGTGCAGGGAAGCCGGTTTCATCTGTCTCCGTTCCGCCGCGGACGATACACGGTACCAGCTGTTTCTCGAAGCCTGCGAGGAGAACGTCGATCTCGGTGCACGCATCGCTTACCTGATCGCGAACGTGCTCGGATTCACGAGTCTCATCTCGTTCGAGATTCGTTTCAGCGTGTACGAACTCCTCAACAACATCTTCGAGCACGGTCTCGAAGAGGGCGCAAGCCAGTGGGTCGAGTTGATCATCGAGAAAAGGGGCGAGAAACTGTCGGTTTCACTGGTTGACAAGGGGATCGCATTCGATCCGACGCAGGACGAGCAATTCGATCTTGAACGCTATCTGGAATCGGGCAAGGTACGGGGACTCGGTCTCGTTATGACGCGCAAGATAGCGGGTCAAATGCAGTACCGTAGAGAAGGTGGATTCAATAGAACCTATTTCGAAAAATCGAACTTTTTCCCCGGCGAATATCCCCGGGGTGTAAAGGAGGAAACAATGGCACAGTTCACGGTCGGTGAGCCGGTCCGCACGGAGGACGGTTCATTTCTCATCGGGCTCGAGGGTGATCTCGATACGAAGGGCGCCCTCGTTATGGAGGATCTGATGTCGCAGCTTTTCGAGCAGAAGATGTTTCGGGTGGTCTTCGATTTCGAAAAGGTGCCGTTCGTGTCCAGCGCGGGTGTGGGAATTCTTCTCGGGATCGTATCCTCTCTCCGTGAGGAAAACGGCGAGGTAATGTTGTTGAACGTTTCACCTAAAGTGAAGTCGGTCTTCAGGCTTCTCAACCTTGACGATTATTTCAACATGATCGACTCGCGAAAGTCAGTTGTCGAATTCTGAGCATCATCAAGGGGTGACTCTATATGGGCACGGCGCCTCCGGAGCATACGCGCAGTAGCGAACCGGACATAAAACGGATCGAGGAAAATCTCGAGAAGCGGAACATCACCTTCGCGGCACTCTTCGGGCTGTTCGAGAAGATCGGAACAACGCTGGAGATGGGAACCATCGTACGCTTGTTTCTGCTCACCCTCATGGGGCAGCTCAGGTTGAAGCGCATCGCGCTGTATCTCGGTTCCGCCGGTGAACGGCGGCTCGAGGTGTACCACGCGTTGGGTATCGGGCGACAGCTCCTGCCGCCCGCTTTTTGCGCGAGTCATGCATTCTCACGTTGGCTGCGGGCAAGTGAGGGCGTACCGCACATCGACGGCTTCTTCAACGAGACTCATAACGGAGTGACCGAGGAGACCGTCGGTTTTCTCGGGGAGCTGGCACAGCGCGGTTTCGCGTATGCGTTCCCTCTCATCGATCAGGATGAACTGCTCGGCGCGGTGTTATTCAGCGGGAAGGTAACGGGAGAGGGCTTCTCGCAGTTCGACAGCGAACTGCTGCGGATGCTCGCCAAGGTGGCCACCATCACGATCAAGAATGCGGCGCTCTATCGCGAGGCGGTACGGTCCAAGCAGGAACTCGAGAGGTTTTCGC
>CBFCXB010000455.1:0-2653 GCA_965601905.1 uncultured bacterium
TCCCGGCGCCCGGCCAGTTTATCAACAGAGATATTTTGACGGATTAAGGCTAGATCTTCTCGGGAGGCGTTACGTGTCAGGACATTCCAAATGGAGCACTATTAAGCGTAAAAAGGCGAAGGTCGACGCTCAACGCGGAAAGACCTTCACCAGGCTGATCCGTGAAATCACCGTTGCCGCCCGGGAAGGGGGCAGCGACCAGGAATCGAATCCGCGACTCAGACAGGCGGTCCAGAACGCCCGCGAAAACAACATGCCGGCGGCGAACGTCGATCGTGCCATCAAACGCGGTACCGGCGCGCTTCCAGGGGTTTCATATGAGTCGTGCACCTTCGAGGGGTATGCACCGGGAGGCGTGGCGATACTGGTCGAATCACTCACCGATAACCGAAACAGGACGAGCGCCGAAATCCGCCATATGTTCACCCGGCACGGCGGTCACCTCGGGGAGCCGAACTCTGTCTCGTACCTATTCGAAACCAAGGGGATCATCATTATCGACGGTGCACAGGCCGATGAGGAAAAGATACTCGAGATAGCGCTCGAGAACGGCGCCGAGGACATCCGCCCTGAGGAAGACGTTTTCGAGGTAATTTGCGCTCCCGAAAAGTTCGAGGACCTCAAGCAGGGTATCGAGAACGCTGGAATCACATTCCAACTTGCTGAAATTTCGCGCTATCCGAAGACCACGGTGCAGCTCGACCGCGAGCAGGCCGGCAAGGTCCTCAGGCTCGTGAGCGCGCTTGAGGACAACGACGATGTCCAGCGCGTGAGCGCCAATTTCGATATCCAGGATGCGGTCCTCAAGGAAATCGAGGGTGAACTGTAGCATGAGCCCCACGGTAGCATGACGCCCGGCCGCGCGCCAGAGCGCCTGTTCGGCCCACGCCGGGCTTGGTCGTATCAAGGAGTAATCCTTTGTCCCTCGTTGTCGGTATCGATCCGGGGAGCCGAATAACGGGTTACGGTGTGGTGGAGCACCGCGGCAGCGATATCGTCTATGTCGCTTCGGGTGTGATCAGGGTCAAGCGGAATGAATCGAGGTCCCAACGGCTGCGGACGATCAAGGAAGGGATCGATGAGATACTCGCACGCCACCGGCCCGATTCGATCGCCGTGGAGGAGATATTCATGGCGCGAAATCCACGAAGCATCATGATCCTCGGCGAGGCGCGGGGCGTAATCATACTCGCGGCGGCCGAGGCCGGAGTGCCTGTGTACGACTACTCGCCGCGCGAAGTGAAATGCAGCGTGGTGGGTTCGGGAGCCGCTCACAAGAGCCAGGTCGCATTCATGATCGGCAAGCACCTCCGGCTCACGCACCAGCCTGAAACGGATGATGAGTCCGACGCCCTGGCCGTTGCGTTTTGCCACGCGCTGCGTATGACAGCGGGGAGGATGGCGTGATCGCATCGATCGAAGGATCAATCGAGGCGAAGGACGGGAACAGACTGATCGTCGCGATCGCCGGTGTGGGATTCGAGATTTTCGTACCAACGCGCTGTCTCGCCGAGATCGGCGGTGTGGGGGAGACGGTGCATCTCTCGACGTACCTGCACGTGCGCGAGGATGCCCTGACGGTGTACGGATTCGTCGATGAGAACGAGAAGCAACTGTTCCAGGCGTTACTCGGTGTGAGCGGCGTCGGACCGAAGGTGGCGCTCGCGATACTCTCCGTTGTCGAGGTGGGGGAGCTTGCCCGTTTGATATACGAGGGCAAAGCACAGGCGCTTACGTCGTTCCCCGGCATCGGCAAGAAAATGGCTGAGCGGATCGTGCTCGAACTGCGGGATCGAATAGATTTCGATCGGTATCTTGCCCGTAAACGGGTTGCTGCCGGTGTAATAGAGCGGGAACTGATGGAAGAGGCGATCGCCGCGCTCGCAAGCCTGGGGCTTTCCCGTATGACGGCCGAGAAGGCGCTGCTCGCGATCACACGTGAAGATCTCGGCGATTCCTACAGCGTCGAAGAGGTTGTTCGGGAAGCGCTGAAAAAGGTCTGAACATAGTACGAAGGGGTGTCGAAAACAGTGTCCGATGGACGCATCACCGATCCGACCGTATCACCCGATGAGATCCAGTCCGAGTCGAGGCTCCGGCCGAAAACACTCGGCGAATTCGTTGGGCAGACAAAGCTCAAGGAAAACCTCGCCGTCTTCATCGAGGCGGCCAAGCAGCGCGGGGAGCAGCTCGACCACGTGCTGCTGTACGGTCCGCCCGGTCTGGGCAAGACCACCCTCGCCTACATAATCGCACGGGAACTGGAGGTCAACATACGCACCTCCTCCGGCCCTGTATTTCAAAATCCCGCGGAGCTTCTGGGCATACTCACACAGCTCGAACCGAGGGACGTCATCTTCATCGATGAGATTCACCGCCTGAACCGGGTGATCGAGGAGCACCTCTATCCGGCGATGGAAGAGTTCCGGTGCGAGCTGATCGTCGACAAGGGTCCCCATGCGCGTCATTATTCGCTTACCGTCGAACCGTTCACACTGGTGGGAGCTACAACGCGCGCCGGCATGATCACGCCGCCGATGCGAAGCCGTTTCGGTGTCGTGGCGCGACTCAATTTCTACAACCCGGAGGAGCTGCTCAGCATCGTGCGGCGTTCGGCCGGGCTTCTCGACATCAAGATAGACGAGGACGGCGC
>CBFCXB010000456.1:0-2652 GCA_965601905.1 uncultured bacterium
TGTCTTAAAACCGACAGGGACGTGGTGCACCGCAGCAGGTTCTGACCGGCAACCCTTCCCAGGGCGCAGATCATGACGGGATCGATCAACTCGATCTGCCGCTGGAGGTAGATCGAGCAGGCCCTCACCTCCTTTTCCTGGGGATCACGGTTTTCGGGCGGGCGGCATTTCAGAATATTGGTGATATAGACTTCGTCCCTGCTCATCCCGACCGATGCGAGAATCTTGGTGAGGAGAGCTCCCGCGCGCCCGACGAATGGCAGGCCCTGCATATCCTCATCGCGCCCCGGCGCCTCGCCGATAAATACGATTCGCGCATCGTGCGACCCCGATCCGAAGACCGTCCTGTTCCGCGTCCCGCTGAGGGGACAACGCCTGCAAGCCGACACCATCTCCTCGAGAGACGCGAGATCACACCCACTCACATCGTCGTCCTCCGCCGGTCTACTCTCCGAGAAGAGGTTCGCCTGTGCACGAGACTGCGATTCGTGGCGATACCGTATCGACTGCGGCCCGATCCCGATCGTTCGCCCGCCGGCGGTATCGGTGCCTTTCTGATCGCTCACCGGGGCTCCTTTCCGTTCATGCCCGCCGTCTTGCTGCACCGTTTCCGGTTCCTTCAGCGCATCGGCCGCCCCGCCGCCGTCCCGGTCCTTTGCGTCACCGCGTGAGCGCGTCCCCGCCCCCACAGTATGAACGCTCTCGCCCGCAGGATCAAGCCTGTGTACGACATCGAGGCCCGACCGGTGGCGCCTCGCGAGGAAACGTCTCAGCTCCTTGAGGGCAGCGACACGATCATCCATGCCGCAACCGCCTGTCACCCGCGATCCGCTCCAGCAACATGGCGGCGGCCTCGGTCTTCGGGACGAGCGGTGTCTCGAACACCTTCCGCCCCCCCTTGAACAGCGTCACCTGGTTGGTCTCCACCGCAAATCCCGTGCGCTTTCCGACCCTGTTCAGAACGATGTAATCGCACCCCTTGCGCTTTGCCTTCGCGCGGGCGCTACGTTCCGCGTCCCCCGTCTCCAGGGCAAAACCGACGACGAGTTGGCCGGCGCTCTTCTTCTCGTGTACCGCGGCAAGTATGTCGGGAGTCGGACGCAATTCGACCGACAGCGCCTCACCGCCCCGTTTCATCTTTTCTCGCGCCGCACGCGCAGGCGTGTAATCGGCCACCGCGGCGGCCATGACGAGAAGATCGCAGCGTGGAAAGGCCCGCATCACGGCACGTTTCATCTCGGCGGCGGTGCCGACGCGCATGACCGTATCGACCCGCGGCACGGGGACGTCAACGGCGCCGTGAATGAGCGTCACCCGCGCTCCCAGCTCAACGGCCCGCGCGGCGAGTGCGAATCCCATCCTCCCCGATGAACGGTTCGATATGTAACGAACCGGGTCTATATTCTCCTCGGTCCTCCCGGCAGTCACGAGCACCCGCACACCGGTGAGCGCTCCCGGGGCGTACGCGTGATCCAGCGCCGAGACGATCTCCTCGGGCTCGGCCATCCTCCCCGGTCCCACCTCGCCGCAGGCAAGCTCCCCCGCGCCGGGCTCGATAAAGCGGCGGCCGTCGCGGCGCAGCGTCTCGATGTTCCGAGCAACCGCCGCGCTCCGCCACATCGCTTCGTTCATCGATGGTGCGAAGTAGACGGGGCACCGCGCCGCCAGGAGTACCGTGGCGGCGAGGTCGTCGCCCAGCCCGGCGGCGGCCTTCGCGAGAAAATCGGCCGTGGCCGGCGCAACGACGATGCGGTCCGCCCATCGCGCGAGATCGATATGCGCAACGCCGGGCCCGCTACCCGGCGCGAATAGCTCGCGGTGAACGGGATTTTCCGAAAGTGTCCCAAATGTCAAGGGTGTGATGAATTCGGCCGCCGCATCCGTCATTACAACCCGCACTGCCGCTCCACCCCGCCTGAGCAGGCGAACGAGAAAGGCGGATTTGTACGCGGCGATCCCTCCCGTCACGATCAGAAGAATATTCGTATCGTGCAATTCCCTCTTGTTTCTACTGGTCCTCCTTCGGCTCCGCATAGGCGTACTTCACTTTCCCTTCAATCATCCTCCTGAGGGCTATCGTGGTTGGTTTTTCCTCGATCTCCTCACCGGAGAGCTTTATCAGGGCATTGACCCTTCTCGCCTCCTTGGCGGCAATACGGATTGCTTCATACCTGTTCGATACCTGGCCCAGGATTTTCTCCATCGATTCTATCCCCATTTTTAAACCCTTGCAACACTCGGAAACGTTGAAATCTGAATAACCACTCCGGACCGGCTCTTGCAGAAAGGGCTGTACTGTTCTGATCCTCTTGCAAACACGCGGATTGATCAGGAATACATATAATTAATACAATTGCCGCATGAAATCAATAAGTAATATCGTTGAAGAGGTGAAATATCTCCGTGCGGTGATCGGGCTGCGAATCCTCCCGCGTGCGGCCATCCCCCACGATACGATGGCGGAGGGCCGTTCAGGCCCTCCGCCATCGTAAGAACCGGCATTCTCATGCATCGGGTTCAGTTACTCGCCGCACATGGCCTTGATCGCACCCCAGCTCTCCTCCTCGGTGGCGACCGGATCCTCCAACGGGCACATTATGGATGTGCGTCCCGTGATCGAGAATGGCAGATTCGCGGGATAGTACGTCCCCC
>CBFCXB010000457.1:0-2646 GCA_965601905.1 uncultured bacterium
CCTGTCGCTGTTCCTCGCAAAGGGCGGCCATCTCTGGACGCTGGGAAGGTCCGAGCGGGGAGGTGGGCTCGCCGCGATCTTCAGGCGACCTCCGTTGTTCCCCGCCTCTTTCATAGAAGATATAGCGCCGAATCCGGATGATGATAGCTGGATGAACTGCATGGGATACCGCGACTACTGCATAACGATGATCGACAAGATCTGGGCAACGCTGCGCACCGATGACGCGTACAGGTCGAATTTCAAGCGGGAGCTTCGCAAGTACGATGCGCTAGATTATGCCTATCGGGCAGATGGCGATCCAGTCACGGCCGAGTATTCGGGCCTTCCCGCCCGGCTCGATCTCTGGGATCAGGTCACGGCAACGGGACGGTTCTTCGAGCCCAATCCGATCAATGCGTATCCCGGAGGGCTCATCTACGTCGAGATATACGATCCGGATTATTACATGAAATTCAGGTTGGTAGAATCGCAGCCGTGCTTCCATCCGATATATCGAATGAAGGCGAGGAGCAGCCTCTCGGTGCTCAACGATTGCGCGGTAGCACTCTGGATCACGAAGTACGAAGATGTCGTTCCCCTGGTCAAAGCCGGCGTGCCTGTCGCCGCGCGGAGCGTTCACTTCGGATTCCCGCTCTGGTTCTTCAATCGTGAGCAGGTGGACCAGATCGTCGATGTCGTATTCGAGGAATGGGGGATCCTCGTGGAGTGAGTTGCCTCCACAATCGAGACGTTCGCGGGCCGATGGATCGAGATTGCATGCGATATCTCCGGTGGATCCTTTTTTCCGTTTCTTTTCTGTTTTTCGCGATTACACCGCCGTTATCTTTTGCTCGCGATGTTTCCACTCTCGGCACTACATCGGCCGGCGGATCCGGCAGCGGCGGATACGTGCTTGCGACATTGACGTGAGTGATTCTCGATGCGGCGGGCGCAGACACGATTGCGGCGAGATGCAACGTGACCGGTTCCGACTGTGTGGCACGTCACCCTCCCCTCGGCGAGTCATTCTACCACATACGCGATCTCGGCTATTTTTACGCGGATGGTTCTTTTTCCGTCGTCGTACCGGCGGGCGCGACCACGGTGAGAGTCAGTCACGGTCCGGAATATGACGCCGTCGTGCGTTCCGTTGTCGTATCGGGGGACACCACGGTGGTGATCGCGATGACCCGCGTTGAGGATATGGCCCGGCACGGCTGGTTTGGAGCCGACACGCACGTTCAGATGAACACCTGCGCCGCAGCCGCTCACCCCGTTACAACGGACGATTTCTGGGATATCGGCGACCGGAGCCGCTCTACCAAGATGGTTCTCGTGCGTTGATATGGATCCGGCCGGTGTCCAGGGAATGGGATTACTGCAGAAGAGCATAGGGCAGTTATCCACATAAGACGATTCCCGGCTCCATGCACCCTGGACACCGGGAAATCGTCTTTTAAGATGGTAGCGGGGGCTGGATTTGAACCAGCGACCTTTGGGTTATGAGCCCAACGAGCTACCAGACTGCTCCACCCCGCATCAAATTTCTCTTAAGTCTATGGTGTTCCCGAGCTCCTGTCAAGTGAACTCGGAATAACCGTCTTGCCGTTTTCTTCAACGGGGAACGTAATGATACGGTAAACCTTGTCGCCGGGCCGCAGGTACCCGTACCGTTCCCGGGCCACCTTCTCGATGGTGAATGGATCGACCATCAGCTTGTCGATCTCATCCTGCATGGCGACGTTCTTCTTTTCGAGATCGCCGATCTGGCTGCGCAGTGTCTCTATACGCTTCTGCGCTTTCCAGAGGTTCAAGAGTCCCACGTCGCTCAGTATAAAGACGGTAGCGATGATCACGAACAATCCCGTGAGAATGATGCGCGCCAGCTTCGGGCTGATATCGACGCGCTTCCTGTTGACTCGCAGGTACCGGTTCCCCTGTCCCCATAAACATTTCATGCGGTTCTCCCGCCGTCCGGCGAACCCTCTCCGCGGATTCGGCGCTTGTGCCTCATGGTTGGATGCCGTCCGATTCCGGATCTCCCGCCGGTGCCGCCCATCACGCGCGCGACGGAAAGGCACGGAGCCCCGGATAGAGAGCTACTTCGCCAAGCTCCTCCTCGATACGCATCAACTCGTTATATTTCGCAACGCGATCGGTCCGCGACAGCGAACCTGTCTTGATCTGTCCAGCGCCCGTGGCGACGGCCACGTGGGCGATCGTGACATCCTCAGTTTCCCCGGATCGATGAGATATGACCGATGTAAGTCCCGCCCGTTTCGCCGTTTCGACCGCATCGAGCGTTTCGGTGAGTGTGCCGATCTGGTTGAGTTTTATCAGTATGGAGTTGGCCGCGTTTTCGCGTATTCCCCGCAGGAGTCGCTCGGTGCTGGTCACGAAGATATCGTCACCCACTATCTGAACGCGTCCACCGAGACGTTCGGTCAGTATCTTCCAGCCGTCCCAGTCGTTCTCGCCGAGCCCGTCCTCTATCGAAAGAATCGGGAACCGCCCGACGAGATCCTCGTAGAACGATACCATCTCATCCGCCTGCAACACGGCATTTTCCGCATCGAGGTGATAGCCGTCGTCTTGGAGGAATTCACTCGCCGCCGCGTCAATGGCCAGCGCGATCTCCTCACCCGGTTTGTATCCGGCCCCTTC
>CBFCXB010000458.1:0-2643 GCA_965601905.1 uncultured bacterium
CAGGGTGATGAATGCCTTCACCGCGCGCGGCATGCGTGTTGCCCTCAGCTCGATACGCGCCGAGGACCTCGATGAGAAAAAGATCACACTGATCGGCGGCGCCGGCACGAGGAGCGTCAGTTTCGCCCCCGAGTCGGGCAGCGAAGAACTCCGCTTTCATCTCGGAAAGAGGGTTCCGGACGAAACGTACATACGCGCGGCGAGTGCACTCCGGCGGGCGGGCGTCCGGAATTTCAAGCTGTACCTCCTCGTCGGTTGTCCCGGTGAGACGGGCCGTGACGAACGGGAAACGGAAACCTTTCTTCGTGAATTCGGCGATGCGGCCGGCCGCAGCGTTTCCGTGAATGTCAATGTAGTTATTCCCAAGGCGTGGACGCCGATGCAATTCTACGCCATGCCGGCGGAACGGTCTCTCGAGGAAAGTATGAGGAGATTGAAGAAGGTGTGCGGGGGGAGGGGTCTCGCCATCCGGACCAAGTCGGTCCGATCCGCCGTGCGCCAGGCCCTCTTCTCAATGGGGGACGAACGCGTTGGGAGGGCGATTGTCCGGTATGCCGAGGGTGGAATCTCGTGGAAACGGGCGCTCGAGACGGGAGGCGTTGATTACGCCATGCCGCACGAGACGCGCGGCATCGGCACTTCACTTCCATGGGATACCATTACCGGACCGGTGAACCGGGAGGCCCTTGAGCGGCGGTACCGCCAGCTCGTGGCGCCGCGCCGTGGGTCACGGAACCGTACGTGATGCGTCTCAAGCGGAATTGCTGTGTTGTACATGGATAGAAACGTGCGTGGAAGAAGCGCCGCCTCTAGCGCTACAGAAAAGTCTTCTCCCGATCGAAGCGATCGGTTAGAATTAGTCCCGAGATGGAGCGCTTATCTTGAATACCTTTTTCGCGGCACCGCTCTTTATGCATTGTGCACAGACATATGCCTTGCGGGATTTACCGTCTATCTCCACACGGATCTTTTGCAGGTTCGGCAGCCAGCGTCGGTTGGAAACGTTGTGAGCATGGCTGATCGTATGCCCGCAAATCGGCCTTTTGCCGCATATTGCACATTGTTTACTCATATATATCCTCCGTTTGCGCAGAAGGAATGTATAATGTACAGAATAATCAGGAGGTTGGCAAGGTATTTATGGAGAGACGTTTGAGGGAGCACCCTCTTCTCATGCGGAGCCAGTTCATCAAGGGGGTCGGTCCCGCCCGGCAGGTGCTCCTCTCCCGTCTGGGGATCGAAACGGTCGAGGACCTGCTGCTGCACGTACCGCGGGCCTACTTCGACAGGAGCGATCTCGTTTCAATCGCTGAAATTACCGCAGGCAAAAATGTTACGTTCCTCGCAACCGTTCTGGCGGTGTCGCTCCGGCAGGGAAGGCGCGGCCACAGCATCCTCACCGTCGCCGTCGGCGATGAAAAGGGGATCGTGCACCTCGTATTCTTCAATCAACCCTACCTGAGGAAGCAGTTTAGCCAGGGCCGCACGATTATAGTGAGTGGTTCGGCCGCACTCTACCGCGGGCAGAAACAGATCGTCGCACCCGAGTACGAAATCGTCTCCGGCGAGCTCGACGAGTCTCTGCTTCATACGGGACGGATCGTTCCGGTCTACCCGCTCACGAGAGGGATCACCCAACGGATGATGCGGCGGATCATACGGACCGCGATCGACAAGTGCGCCGGCTGCGTGCCGGAGAATCTGTCGCAGTCGCTCGTACGATCACTCGGGCTCTGTCGCCGGGAGGATGCGTTCCGCGAGATCCATTACCCAGGCAGCTGGGAATCTCTCGAGAACGCCAAACGGCGCCTCAAATTCGAGGAGGTCTTCTTTCTTCATCTCCTTCTCAAGATGCGGAGACACACGGTACGGGCGGGGAAACCGCGGCCGCGCGTGCCGCCGCCCCATCCGCTGTTCGACCGGTTTCTCTCTTCTCTCCCCTTCGAGTTGACCGCCGCCCAGCAGCGTGTGCTCGACGAGATCCGGCGGGACGTCGAGGGCACAACGGGTCTCGGACGGCTTCTGCAGGGTGATGTGGGATCCGGAAAGACCGTTGTGGGGCTTGCCGCGATGATGCTGGCCCTTGGAAAAGGATTTCAGGCCGCCATGATGGTGCCCACCGAGATCCTGGCCCAGCAGCACCATGAGAGGATCTGTGAATACCTTCGTGACCTCGAGGTACGGATCGGACTCCTGATCGGCTCGATGAGCACGACCGAGAAACGGCGGATGCACGAGGAACTGCGCACCGGTGGTGTCGATCTCGTCGTCGGAACGCACGCACTGATACAGGAGGGTATCGAATTCAAACAGCTCGGGCTGGCCGTGATCGACGAGCAGCACCGTTTCGGCGTCAAGCAGCGAGCCAAGCTGGGCGCGGGGGATCTGCTCCCGCATTTTCTCGTTATGACCGCCACCCCGATTCCCCGGAGCCTTGCTCAGACCGTCTACGGGGATCTCGATCTCTCGACGATCGATGAGCTGCCGAAGGGACGGAGGATGGTAAGGACCGAGATCGTCGAGGCGGAGGATGTCGAACGCGTGTACGATCACCTCGGCGATCTGTTCAACGCCGGCCGGCAGGCGTTTATCGTGTATCCGCTCGTGGAGGAGAGTGAGCGGAGCGATCTCCAGGCAGCGACA
>CBFCXB010000459.1:0-2630 GCA_965601905.1 uncultured bacterium
CGTTCACCATCGAGCCCGACTCGCTGCCCTTGTGGATCGAGTCGGCGAGCCCCTCGGCAGCGACGATCCCGGCGAGCGGCAAGCAGACGGTGAGCTTCGCCTTAAAGAACAACCTCGCGATGGGCGCTTACAGCGGCGAGGTTGCGGCGGTGGCCGATGACACGACCCAGGGAATTGCCGTCTTCGATCTGAGCATGACGGTATCGTGCCACGAGCCGGCGTGGGTCGTCGACCCGAGCGACTTCGAGCACAGCATGACGATGGTGGCGAAGCTCGATATCGGGGGCGGGATCTCGACTGATCCGAACGACATGGTGGCCGCCTTCGTCGGCAATCAACTCCGCGGTGTGGCAGCGCTCCAGGAAATGCCGGTGGGGCCGGATCCCTATCTCGCCTTCCTCACGATATACAGCAACCGCGCCACGGGCGAGACGGTCCGCTTCAAGATCTGGGACTCCGATAGCTGCAGGCTCTACAACTCGACGCTCGAGAGCCATGCGTTCGTGGCAAACGGCAGCATCGGGAGCGCCAGTGCGCCCGTGACGCTCACCGCCGACACCGCAACGGTAGGGAGCGACGTTCTCTCGATCGCCGCCAGCCGGGGCTGGACGTGGATATCAACCAATGTCCGTTCGGCGGACATGAGCGCCGGGGCGGTGCTGGGCGATCTGAACCTCGCTTCGGGCGATCTCATCAAGTCCCAGACGGCATTCAGCCAGTTCATCGAGTACTCTCATCCGGACAGCGTTCCCACGTGGGTGCCGGTGCTCGAGCTCGATAACGTCTCGGGCTACCTGGTCAACCTGTCCCAGGCGGGCATGATACAGCATGCCGGCACGGTGGTCCCGGTGGATACGCTCATCCCCGTTGAGCAGGGCTGGAACTGGATCGGATATCTGCCCACCGCGGCGATCGATGTGACCGATGCGCTCGACGACCTGGACGGGCGGGGACTCGTGGCGGCGGGTGACATCATCAAGAGCCAGAATGCGTTTGCCGAGTACGTTAATGGGGCGCCCGGAGCGTGGTACGGAAGCCTCGGTGTCATGGAGCCGGGAAAGGGGTACAGGCTGCGGCTCTCGAGCGCGGTCGACAGCTTCTTCGCCTATCCTGCGCCTCCGTATGGCAGTGCGCCGCCGCAGGCCGTTGCGGCCACCGGCGAGGATACGAAAGCGGCGGGCGACCCCGCCGACAAGGCGACGGCGGTCGAGAACTCGCCCGTATGGTTCGTCGATCCGCACGACTATCAGTTCAACATGACGGTGACGGGGGTGCTCTCGATCGAGGGCCGCGAGTCGATCGACGAGCGTGATATGGTGGGCGCCTTTGTGGGAAACGAGTGCCGCGGCGTGGCGAGTCCGATCTATATCGAAGGCATCAGGCGCTACGAGGTCTTCCTCATGGTGCACAGCAACGAGGCCGCCGGTGAAAGGGTGAGCTTGAGAGCTTTCGATGCCGACGGTGCCATCTACGACGTCACGGAAACGCTCACGTTCGAGGCTGACAAGGTGCAAGGCACCGTGAAGACCCCCATCGTCTTGACGGCGGGATCCGTCCACGAGGAGGGCGGGTCGGATCTGCCGAAGGCATTTGCACTGGGACAGAACTACCCCAACCCGTTCAACCCGATGACGGTGATCGGTTACGATGTGCCGGCGGGCGGCGGCAAGGTGACGCTCCGGATCTACGATGTGTGCGGGCGGCTCGTGCGGACGCTCCGCGACGACGTCGAGACGCCGGGGAGAAAGACCGTCACGTGGGACGGCCGGAACAACAACGGGCAGATGGCGGCGACCGGAGTCTATTTCTACCGGATGACGGCGCCGGGATTCGAGAAGGCGCTCAAAATGCTGATCATGAGATAATCCCGGGCTCCGCGGAGGATATAGGAAGAGGGAAAGCCGGCGCGTCCGGCTTTCCCTCTTTATTCGATCGCGCGGTATCGCTGCAGCGCCCAGCCGCTTCGCTGCCTCAGCGCCCCGATTAGAGAATCGCGTTCAGCAAGAGCTTGTACGTCCCCGCCGTCTGGCAGCGGTACCGCGCCAGCCCTCGACCCTACCAGGTTTTCATAGAAGGCAGGCGCCCCGAGAATCCTTGATTATCCGGAATATCCACAGGGCATAGGAATAACAGATCCTTCTTGCTATTAGGTTACGAAATTCGTAACCTGGACGCATAATGCAATCTCTCACCCAAGAAGTTTTCAGGATCTCCCCGCCAGGCGGGCTCTTTGATATGACGGTTGTCAGAAACCTTTTTCCCGGCCGTCCCGAAGGAGCACGCAAGGTTCTCGTGCATAGAGCAGTATCCACAGGTGAAATCCTCAGACTAAAACCAGGGCTGTTCCTCCTGGCCGAGGATTACCGCAAATCTCACCCCCATCCATTCGTCATCGCCGCCGTGCTGCATTCGCCTTCCCATGTGAGCTTGGAATCCGCCCTCTCTTTCCACGGTTATATCCCTGAGGCCGTGTATCAGGTCAGCAGCGTGACCGCCGCTCGGAGCCGAACGTTCAATACACCGGTCGGCATCTTTACATTTCAGCATGTTGCAGCCAAAAATCCAAGAGCCGGGGTCGAGGCGGTGAAGATTGATAAGACCGGCTGGGCATTTATCGCCACTCCCTTACG
>CBFCXB010000460.1:0-2630 GCA_965601905.1 uncultured bacterium
GGATCGAGGTCGAGCGCGATGTCCGATCCACCGTCGTTGCGGATCGCGACATCGACCGTCCAGGCGCTTTCCTGTCCGGCGCTCACCTGTGCGACGGAAGGAATGAGCTCCGTCACGACGGGTACGGCGGGGGACTGGACGATCAGTACACCGTTGAGCCCGAGATCGGTATTCGCGGTGAGCGAGTCCAGGCTGTTCAGGTCGATTCCCTCGATCTCCGCCTCGATGAATACGGTTCCGGTGGACATCGAGTTGAGCGGATCGGGATCGTCGCGGAGAACGACGAACAGGGTGTCCTTCCCGCCCCCCGGCAGGGTCTCGGAACCGAGAACAAAATCCTCGAGCGTCCACAGGTATTGGTAGGTGACATTGCTCGTCCCGAGGAAGAGCCGCACATCGAGATCGTCGATCCGCACCGTCGCTCCGCCGTTGTTGGTGATGGCGATCATGCAGGCCAGCGGCCGCGACTGGTCCGCCGTCATGCGGTTAAACGGTTCCAGGGTGGCGCTGTCGGCGAGGACGACGCTGTTGATCTCCAGGCCGGAGGGCTCCTGCACGGTCACCGTGTCACCGATAACCGGCGACGCCTCATAACGGATTCGGTTCGCCGTGCCGACGATCACGAGCTCCGGCACGTAGGGCCCATTCGGCATATCGGGGATCTGCGTCGATTCGAAAGAGAGCGTCGTCTGTATCCCCGGGGTGATCGTCGTTCCCTGATCCGCATCCAGCAGAGCCCGGTAGTGATCGGGCGGCGTTCCGAATGTCAACCAGGTAGAATCGGGATTGCAGACGACCGTCGCTCCACCGGTATTGAACAGATCGAGCCGGAAGAAAACAGAGCTCAGCTTGCTCACCTGTGTCGGATCGAGAGTGCCGCTGACGTACTGTACAACGGGCGGTTCCTGCACAATCACGGGATCGGATATACCGATCGTATCATTGAAAGAGCCGCCGTTCTCGGTTCCCGCGAGCACCACGCGTCCGCCGTGAGAACCGGGATCGATTTGGAGTGGAACGATCGCCGGCGGGAATGCGAGCGTCGTCACCGTACCGTCACCGGCGAGCGCCCGCGTCGAGCCGAGCGAAACCCTGAATGTGTCCGCACCGTCGTCGAACGATAGATACGTCTCGTCACCGTTCAAGATCACGGTGGCCTCACCGTCGTTCTGCAGATCGGCCGAGAACGCGTACTCCTCCCCATGCGTCACAAAGGCTGGATCGAGGGAGCCGGTGACATATGCAATCGACGCTTCCGACTGCACGCGAATCGTGTCGTTCTCGGCGGGGTTCGAAACATCGCTCACCGTCGACCCGGCCGCATCCGCAAAGGCTTCCGCGCTCACGACCGCTTCCCCGATCTTGGAACCCGTACCGATTCGCACAATCCCGGTGTATCCCTGCGGCGGACCGGGTGCCAGCGTATGGGGCAGGGCGGGACTCCAGCTCGTGGGGGTCGTGAAATCGATATCGCCGCCGAGATATACCACGATATCGTTCATGGTGACGGGGACCCCGCCACTGTTACGCACCTTCACCTCGACCTCGAGCGAGCCGCCCCTGCTCACGATTTTACTCCGTGCGGTGACGTCGGTGATCTCGATCAGCGAGACGGTGACGGCGTTCGCCGTCGTGTTGAATGATGTACCGTACGATGCGTCGTATTCGTCGGTGCCGGAAAGCGAAATGAGCGGCGTATAGTTCCCCCCCGCCATGCCCGCCGGCACCGCGGCCGGTGAGAATACGAGCGTGTCGGTGCCGCCGCCCGGTATGAAAACGTCGCCGTCGAGTGGTGCACTGTACCTGTTGGGGCTGTCGCCGAATGAGATTGTGCACTGCGAACCGGTGAGCATCGCGCCGGTCGGGCTGTCGTTACGCACGCGACAACTGAATTGTTCCATGTCTCCCGGGACGATGACGCTCGGTGAGATGTATCCATCGTATGATACAGACGGCTCCGGCGCGAAAACGACGACCGTATCGCCGCTCGCCGAACCCTCGACGCTTTCGAAATGGACCGTCGCCGTACCGACCGAATTCGAGGCGACGAAGGCCCGCACGACGCCGGATAGATCCGTCGCACGCTGCACGGTATCGGGAGAGCTCGGATCGGCATCCTCGCTCGTCACCTTCCCGATCGATGTGGTGACGGTGATGAGGTTGCCCGGCTCAACGACGTTTCCGAAGCTGTCATGCATCGTACCGGTTGTGATGAGACTCCTGCTGATGTTGTTCGCCGTAACCGTATCCGGAATGACGGAGAGGAAATGGATCTCACCTGCCGGCAAAGCGGGGCGTATCACGATTATCTCGCTCTCGCCGCTCCCCCCACCCCCCTGTGTTACGGCGGTTACGCGAAGATCGTCCACCGCCGTCGACTCCGCCGCATCGACGGACACACTTCCCCCCTGCAGGACGACGGGATTTTGCGAGAACCAGGTGGTGCCGGTGCTACTCCCCAATTCCACGATTGTTGAGAAATCATCGATTTTTTGGTTGCCGTTCTCGTCCAGCCCGACGATCTCGACGGCGAACTGTTCACCCGCCCGGTACTCGAAATCGTCCGGCGTCACGGAGTAACTGAATATATCCCCCGCCACGGTCTCGACGTTGAATGTATCCGCGTCGCC
>CBFCXB010000461.1:0-2615 GCA_965601905.1 uncultured bacterium
AACATGTTCAGCATGGACGGCATCGCGTTTTCAAACTATACCGTTGCAGACATCATGACGAATTTCGAGGTGTCGCAGGTCTTTTCGAGTGTGGATCTCCGTTTCGCCGAGCGTGGGGAGATCAAAGAGCGAAAAGTCATGAAATTCGGTTTGAGCGCGAACACGATACCTCAATAAAGAGAAAGGTATTGGCGATGGACATCAAGGATCCACAGGTACAGAAGGCGATCATTATCGGCATTCTACTGGTCATCATCGGTTACATCTATTTCTTCACATCCTTCATGCCGTTTTTCTATCGGCCCCAGAAGGTGAAGATCGAGCGGCTCTCCACCGACTACGAAAAGATGAGTGCAGAGCTGGAAAAGGCGAGAAGGACTGTCGGTAACCTAGAGAGACTCGAAACCGAATTCGACAAGCTGCACGAGAAGTGGGTGGCGGCCCAGAGCATGCTTCCCCAGGAGAAGGAGGTCGCCAACCTGCTGCGCAAGGTGACGCGTGCGGGAAATCAGGCGGGCATCGAATTCCTTCTCTTCGAGCCCCAGACGCCTGTCCAGAAGGAGTTTCTCACGGAGAATCCGGTGAAGGTGAAAGTCCACGGGCAGTATCACGAGCTCGGGATATTTCTCTCCAAGGTTGCGAACCTCGACAGGATCGTAAATATCTCGGCCCTTCATGTGAAAGCGGTGGATAAGAGTGGAGGCGGCAAAAAGGGAAAGACACAGACGTACAACACGATAGAGGTGGAAATGACATTGACTGCATACACGCTTATGGAAGGTGGTGAATCTGAAAATGAGGATTCAAAGAAGAGTTCCTGAGAAAGCGTGGAAGGTCCTCTGGGGATTCATCGTCCCGACACTGTTTCTGATCACGATGTTCGTGCCGGCGTTCGTGGCTGCGGAGGAAGGCACAGCGAAAGTGAAGAACCTTCGTGAAAAGAGATACTATTACAAGGCGTTCAACCACAAGGACCCCTTCCAGAGCTTGATAGTCGGTGAGTTTGAGGAATCGGAATTCGAACTCGTCGATGTTTACGGCGTCCATCTCGTCGGCATTCTTTCCGGGGGGATGGAGAAATTCGCCATGCTCGAGGATAACAACGGGTTTGGATACATATTGAAAGCGGGTGATCCCGTCCGTCACGGCAGCGTCGTATCGGTCGGGGACCGTTCACTAGTAGCACGGGTAACAATGTACGGTCAGACGAGTAGCGTTACCCTCCGTCTGGAGGGGACGAAGGGAAAAGGAGAATAACATGCTCAGTATCCGCAAACTCGCTCTGGTTGTTCTCGCTGGTCTGGTGTTGCCGTTTGTCGGCATTTCCGCCGGTGAGGTGGAAGGTGAGATCAACAGTCTCAAGGTGGTGCCCTCCGAGGATGTCGTCAAGGTCGAGATCGGTGCGTCGGGTGACATCAGGTTCGACACCTTTATGATGACCGATCCCGAACGATTGGTCATCGATTGCGTCGGTGCCAAATACCAGCTGGACTTCATCGAGCGCTATGATGAAAATCCGTTGATCCACCGGGTGAGGACGAGCCAGTTCCAGATCGATCCGATGAGGATCACGAGGATCGTGATCGATCTGAAGAAGAAGGTAAACTACCGCGTTTGGAAGGACGGAAACATCCAGGTGGTGGAGATATCCGTCCGCGGAGACGGCGGGACGGCCGTCGATGTGGGCATGACGGAACGATCCGAGGCGGCGGCGCCGAAGGTTGCCGAACCTGTCGAGACCAGTACGCCGGATAAGTCATCAGCGATGACGACGTCCGCCTCGATGGGTCCCGTGCTGCCGTTGGTCATGCCCGCTGCGGATGCCAAGGAAGACACCGAACGCGGGGAGGCGGAACCGGCGCCGTCCGAGGCGGAAACACCGGCGTCGCCGTGGATCGAGAAAGATAATACGGAAACCGAGGGCGAGGAACCAGGCGACAGCAACGATAAGGAGTTTCTCTCATGGGCCGCCCCGTATACGCGTGGAGCGCCGGCCGGCGGTGGTGGATACGGTATGGGCTCCCGGCGGATCACCCTCGATGTCCAGGGCGCAGATATCAAGACGGTCCTGAGAACGATAGCCGAGTTTGCCAGTGTCAATATCGTAGCGGGTCCGGACGTAAAAGGCGTCGTCAATGTCCATATACAGGACGCTCCCTGGGAGGAGGCGCTGGACATACTGCTCAAGGCGCACAGTTACGGGTACCGTGAGGAGTTCGGGATGATCCGTGTTGCTGAGCTGAAGACTCTATTGAAAGAGGAACTGGAGCAGCAGACGGCCGAGAGGAAAAAGGATGAGCTCCTGCCGCTCATAACGCGCATCATTTTCGTTCAAGACTCGAATGCGGACGAACTGAGGGCCGCGCTGCAAAATGTCGTGAGCAGTCGCGGGCGCATTGATGTGGATTTGGGCAGCAACTCATTGATTGTAAATGACATAGAGAAGAACGTGGAGAAGATCGCCGAGATGGTAAAGACGCTCGACCAGAAGACGTACCAGGTCGATATCAACGCCAAGCTCGTGGAGGTCGATGTCGAGGCGACACGGGAACTCGGTATCAACTGGGGCCTGTTGAACCTCCATGCTTCCGGATTGAGCGGTGTGGCGAGCGCCA
>CBFCXB010000462.1:0-2615 GCA_965601905.1 uncultured bacterium
TCCACTCGTGTCGCGCGGCGGCATTCCACTCGTGTCGCGCGGCGGCCGTCAACACTCTCCACGCCCGGCGCCGCCGCGGAGCGTCACGGCGAGCACGATACCAGCCGCGGCTGCAACGGCGAGTGCGATGAGACCGGATACGGTCATTCCCAGTACCAGCTTGCCGATTCCGATGAGCGCGCCGTTGATGAACACAACACCCGAAACAATGCTCACAACGGTGCGCGTGAGCGCCGTACCCCCCGCTCCGGACGGGGCGACGGCGCGCCACCCCGGACCGCCCGGCCGGACACGGCGATAGAAGCGTATCAGATGCTCGCGCCCCACCGGCGGAGTGAGAAACGTGACGAGCAGCCACACGGGAAGCGATACGAGCACCGTCACCGCCACCGAGTAGGGAAATTGCAAAAACGCCAGATCACGGTAGCCGGGATGCTTCGAGAGAATACCGAAGACGAGCGTGCAGACAAGGGCGGTCGCCATTGCGGAAACCTCGGACCACGCATTGACACGCCACCAGTACCAGCGGGCGATCACGACGGTTCCGAGCCCCGCCGTAATCGATATTACGAGCTTCCACACGAGTGAGATGTCACTCACGGCGAAGGATGCGAGGGCGCCGGCGACGGCCAGTGCAACGACCGCGAACCGTGCCGCGATAAGGTAGAATCGCTCCGATCTCCCCGGCCAGATGAACCGCCTGATAAAATCGTTCACGAGCAGTGACGATCCCCAGTTCAGCTGTGTGTCGACCGTCGACATGAAGGCGGCGAAGAAAGATGCAATCACGAGACCGAAGAATCCGGGCGGCAGCACCGTTCGCATCATCAAGGGATAGTAGGTCTCGGGATCTTCCACCGCGCCGAACAGTGCCATGCCGCAGAGACCGACGACGATCCAGGGCCACGGCCTGAGGCAGATGTGGGCGATGCTGTACCAGAGGAATCCGAATACCGAGTGGCGCTCGTCCCGGGCGGCGAAAAGCCGCTGGGCGAGGTACCCGCCCCCGTCGATATTGTAGTGGGCCCACCAGACGACGAGAATCAGAACGAGAAACTCGGTGAATGCATTCGCCTGGAAGACCGGTGCGGTAGTGGGCACGATGCGCAGCGTCTCGGCTATATCGAATCCATGGGCGGCGAGCCCCTCGCGCACCCCCGCGATGCCGCCGAGCCGGCGGAGAGCGACGGCAGCCAGGTAGATCGAGCCTACCATCGCAATGATGAACTGGAGAAAATCCGTCATGACGACACCCCACAGACCCGAGAGGGCCGTGTAGAGAACCGCCACGACGAACAGCACCAGCACGGTAAAAACTTCCGCGTCCATGCCGAGCACGGTGACGCCCCCATCCCATCCCATCACCACCACAATGATCTTGGCCATCGCCTTCATCACCCACGCGATCACGAGGATATTCTGAAAGAAACCGAACCAGACGGCCCGGTAGCATCGGAGAACCGCCGCCGGCCGGCCGTCGTACCGCAGCTCGGCCCGCTCGGCGTCGGTGGTGATGCGGGCGCGACGCCAGAGCCGCGCGAAGAGAAAGACGGCGACCATGCCGCCGATTCCATACTGCCACCAGAGCCAGTTCTTGAATATACCGCCCCGGGCGACGAGACCCGCCACGACGAGCGGCGTATCGGCGGCGAATGTCGTGGCCACCATCGATGTCCCGACGATCCACCACGGGAGTGACCGCCCCGAGATGAAGAACTCCTCCGTGTTACGGGATGCACGCCGCGAAAGGGCGAGACCGATCGCGAAGACGGCGAGGATAAACACTCCGATGATAACGAGATCCAGCGTGGCGAGGTATGCGCTCATGACACCTGTTCCGCTTCCTCCTGGACACCGACGACGCGGTTGTAGACGAAAAGGGCGATGAGGGCGGCGACGCCGACGGCCGTGAAGGTCAACCACATGATGAGCGGTTCGCGGTGGCCGGTCTCGGGAACGTAGCGGGCGAGAAGGTATCCCGACAACCTCCCGCCGACGAGGCTCGCGATGAAGCTGCGCATGTAGGCGTAACCGAGGTAGAGCCCGACTTTCCCTTTCGGGGCGAGCATCGATACGTAATCGAGGAAGCGCGGCGCGAAGGTCATTTCACCGATAGCGAAGACGGCGATCGCGAGACACGCCCCCCAGAGTGTCGGGAGGAACCCGAGGAGCGCCATCGCCACCGTCGAGATTCCCATCCCCAGCGCCATCGCGGTCTTGGAGCTCATACGGCGAACGGCCCTCGCGACGGGCATCTGGAGCAGTATGATCATACCGGGATTGATCGCAATGATGTACTCCATCGGCGCACGCTCGGAGATGTGTCGCAGAATATAGAGCGGCACCGAGAGGTAGAGCTGCCAGAACATCAGATCGAATCCGGCGAAGATCAGTATCAGCGTCATGAACTTGCCGTCCAGAAGGACCCTGAACATGTCGGTAAAGGTCTCCTTCATCGAACGCACGGGCTCCCCGGTGCGATCCGGTTCGCGGTAGAGAAACGCGACGAGCAGCAGCGCCACGACGGCCATCGCCACCGAGAAAAAGCAGATCATCTGCATCCCGAGTCCCTGCCACTTCAGCATCTCGAAGAACGTCTCGGGGCTCATCGGTGG
>CBFCXB010000463.1:0-2611 GCA_965601905.1 uncultured bacterium
CCACTTGGCGTTCTTGAGACGGCATTGGATGAAATCATTCGTCTCGCTGCTGATGTCGGGATTGTACTGGAGCTCGTTCCGGTACGACTGGCTGATCCTGAGACGGGGAACATTCTTGTCGTTGAGGTAGACGATGTACTTCTCGCCGATCCGCTCGACGACGAGATCGGGAATAACGTACTTGGGTCCCTCGGCGATGATATCGAGACCCGGTTTCGGATTCAGGCTCCCGATGATCATGGCCTGAGCCTGGACTTCCTTCAGGGAGATCTTGAGCTTCTTGCTGAGATCGAGGTACTTCTTCTGTTTGAACTCCTCGAAGTGATCGCTGACGATGCGGGCGGCCATCGAATCTCCGATACCACGGGCCTGGAGCTGTATGAGCAGGCATTCCTTCAGGTTCCGCGCACCCACGCCGGGAGGATCGAACGTCTGGATGATCACGAGCACCTCCGCCACCTCCTCGACGGTGATCTCGAAAGTGTTGGCGACCTCCTCCAGGGGACAGGTGAGATAGCCGGAATCGTCGAGGCTCCCGACGATGTACTCGCCGATCACCAGAACCTTCTCATCGTCGGTCACCAGCCTGAGCTGGCTCATGAGGTAATCCGCGAAGCTCTGCTTGGCCACGGGAACGCGCTCGAGAAAATCGTCGCGCCCTTCCTCCTCCGCGTACCCGCTGCCGATCCCGAATCCCGTTTCGAAGTAATCGTCCCAATCGATCGGCTCTTCGGGTTCCTCATCGGATTCCTCCGCCTCCGCCGTATCCTCCTCTTCTTCCGCGGCTTCTTCCTCGAGTATCTCCTCGGACTCATCCACTTCCTCGAGGAGTGGATTCTGGAGTATCTCCTGCTTCAGCACCTGCTGCAGTTCCTGCGTCGGCATCTGGAGAAGCTTGAGCGCCTGCTGAAGCCGCGGCGTCATCACGAGCCGCTGATGCATCCCGATGCTTAATCCGACTTTCATCTCCATAGGCAAGCCATCCCCTGTTTACAGACGAAACGCCTCCCCGAGGTATATCTCGCGCACCTCGGGATTCGAGGCCAGCTCGTCCGCGGTTCCGGAGCACTTGATGCTCCCCTCATACATGATATAGGCTCTATCGGTAATTGACAATGTCTCCCTGACGTTGTGATCCGTGATGAGGACCCCTAACCCTTTGTTCCGCAACTTGGTAACGATATCCTGAAGATCGGCGACGGCGATCGGATCGATCCCCGCGAACGGTTCGTCGAGCAGCATGAACGATGGGCTAGTCACCAGCGAGCGCGTGATCTCCACACGGCGGCGCTCCCCGCCGGAGAGTTGGTAGCCGTAACTCTTTCTGAGGTGTTCGATGTTCAGCTCGTTCAAGAGCTCCTCGACGCGTTCGTCTCGTTGCTTCCTCGATAAGGGAAGGGTTTCGAGAATGGCCATCAGATTGTTCTCAACCGTCAACCGTCTGAATACCGAGGCTTCCTGCGAGAGGTACCCGATCCCCTTGCGCGCCCGCTTGTACATCGGCAGATTCGTGAGATCATCGCCGTCGAGCGTGACGCGGCCCTCCTCCGGCCTGATCATCCCGACGATCATGTAGAAGCAGGTCGTCTTTCCCGCGCCGTTTGGCCCGAGCAGCCCGACCACCTCGCCACGCCCCACATCGATCGAAACTTGATCGACGACGCGCCGGCGTCCGTAGATCTTCACGAGGCCGTGGCAGGCGAGTTCACCGTCGACCGTGTCATGCCCGGCGGCGGTTTCATTCACCACGCTGCCCTCCCCCCCCGCGCTCCCTGAGGACCTCGTCCTCCACCACACCTTTATCGTCCCGTAGAAACGCCTCGACGTCGCGCTGAATCGTCACGTTCTGCAGCTCGGGATCGCTGCGGAATCCATATCCTGTGAGGATATCGTTTTCCTTGACGAAGCGGACGAAATCCTCCGTGTGTATCTCTTCCATCTCGTTGACCCATACGAGGCTTTCCGTTTCGAGCATATACCCTTGACGCGATGTCACCACGACTTTGCCGAGTGCGGTAAGATTGTGTGAAACCTGCTGATATTCACCCTTATTCGCCGTCAGCACGGATGTTGTCTCTCCAAACTCGTTGAAGAACGTGATGCGTGGCTGTACCGTGACAAGAAGCTTGCGGGCATTGTAAATACGTGCGATCGGCGCCTTGAGAACCCACTGCACGATGCCCGAATCGCTCTCGTAGGTGGTGAAATCGGTAAACTCCTGATCGGGGATATCCCGGTCGCTGATCGATTGCTCACTGTTGTCGATCTCCCCGCACGATAGGTACAGAATGGCGAGGCTCACGGCGATGAAAACCCGGAGCGATCCCGTTGTCACTATGTTGCGTATGCTCATTCCACTCATCGTAACCTCACGTTCCGCGCCGCACGTCTCCTACTCTCCTTCTACACTCCAGCCCTTGCGAAGTTAATATAACCCCGCTTTTTCCTCTTGAACAGGTTGAATTGCGCTCCCATCCGAATCCTCGGGGCGTTTTCGCCATCGGTCGTGAAACCAAACCCACTGTTGCGGATAGATCCGGATGAGACGCTCAATCGCCGCCGAACAGCGACCGGTCAGCTCATCGATCCGTTCCTCCTCGGAGAGTGCCGC
>CBFCXB010000464.1:0-2588 GCA_965601905.1 uncultured bacterium
GGACGAAGTCGGCGATCGAGTCGGCCCGGCTCCAGGCGGAATCGATAACGCCGTCCACGATCACGGCATGCGGCGCTTTTCTGAGTCGCAGGATTTTCGGCGAATCGGCGCGGATTTCCGAGAATCCTGCGCATGCAAGCGTGCAGAGGAGCGCGGTGAGCTGAATCTTTTTTGTCATTTCCATGGCCGGTGCTCTCCCTTGATCGAATAACCGGGCGAACGCGAGCCTTCTCGCTCATACGCCGCGCCGGAGCGCCGCGTGATCGATATTCCGGTGATCATATCACATGGTACGAATCATTTGCCAAGAGGTTGCGATGATGTATTTAAAAGTGGCGCCCCGAAGTGGCGCCCCGGCCGGGCGCATATTCCGGTGCGATTTGGCTGATGTATCGGAAATTATCAATGATAAATCATACGGCATCACGTAGAATGCCGGTACAGTATGCGCTACCGATAGAGATGGAGATTCACAAAGGCGTGCGTAGGGCAATGCGCATATCGCTTTTCATACGAATGGCCACGGTGCTCGCGCTCGTCGTCCTGGCCGGTTGCGTTGGGCGGCGTGTGGTGCGGCCGGAGCTCCTGATCCCCCCGGAATGCGAGATCGTGCCGCGGCCGGTGGAATGCGCCGATACGATACACGTGGCGCTCTTCGATGAGCCCCGGCCCGAGCACGCGCCGGCGGCGGGCAATACGGCTGAGCGGCTGCTGTTCCGCCAGTCGTACGAGACCCTGATCACCGTCGATTGCCTCGGGGAGGTGCGGGGCGGCCTCGCCGTGTCATGGGAACGGGGCGGCGGCGGGCGGCGCTGGACCTTCGAGCTGCGCGACGATGCCCGGTTCTGGGACGGCACTCCCGTCACGGCCCGCGATGTCGTGGAGAGCTGGCGCTACACGGCGCTCGACCCGATGGCACGCGGCGCCGGCGCAGCATTCGGCTCGATGACGTTCGGCTCGATGGCACGCGGCGCCGGCGCAGCACTAGGCTCGATGACGCGGGGCGCCGGGATCGATTCGGCCGCCGCCGCTGGCGAACGGACACTGCACGTCTACTTCGCGCGGCCGCACCGGGGTGTTCCCCGCGCGCTCTCCGCTCCCGCCTACGCGGTGGCGAAATCGACGTGGGATTCCCGGTGGCCGCACGGCTCGGGGCCGTACCAAATCGTTTCGTCGGAGCGGGAGGCTCCCTGGAAGCCCTGGCACACGGTCACGGCGCGCCCGGCCTTCGGCGGCGACGGGCCGGTCATCCGGTTCCTCGCCGTGTCCGCGCCCGACGCGCGCGACCTGCTCGAGGGCGGGATCGACCTGCTCATCACGGCCGATCCGGCCGTCATCGAGTACGCGTCGGGACAGCCGCAATTAGACGCCGTGCCGCTGCCGCATGACAGGACATATATCCTCTGTGCGCCCTCGCGCCTCGCGGAGCGCGAATCGGGCGGTAGGCCCGGGACGATCTCCCGGGCGCTCTCGAACGGACTGGCGCGCGATGCGGTGCGGGGTGACGCACGAGGCTCGGAGCCGCCGTACTGGTGGGACGCACTCGGGCATTGCGGGGATGTATCATCCGCCGTTCCGTGGCGGCCGCGAACGCCGGGGGGTACGCAACCGCGCGGTGATCGCCGCATTCTTTTCGACAAGGCAGATCCCGTCGCACGCGACCTCGCCGATCGGATCGTTGCCCTCGCGGCGGCGGGATCGGACGCCTCCGCCGAGGCGGCGGCGCTCGTCTCCGCGCTCCCCGGACCGATCGGCGATGATACGGCATTACGGGCTGAGGGTGTGACGGAGCGGGAACTGGGCGAGAGCCTCCAGGACGGTAACGATTTCGCCTATGTCGTCTCCGTACCGCGGCGGCCGTCCGATCCGTGCGATGCAGCGCGCACATTGATGAAACGCGCGCGGTGGCTCTCCTCGTTCGAGGGAGATCTCTCCGTAGCGCTCGTCCCCCTCGTCGACACGCGCCCGCACGCGATCATCCGGAAGGGTACGACCGGTGTGCTCGTCGATTGGTACGGCGATGTTCTCGTTACGAACGAGACCGGGGGGAGGAGGTAACGAGGCATGACCTTCCGCGCACGGCTCGTCACATTCTTCCTGCTGGCCGTTCTCCTCCCGATGATCGCGCTCGCCCTTATCATCCGCGGTGAGATGACCGATCGCCTCACGGCGCAGTACGAACGCCGCGTCGAGGCGCTGATTGCGATCATCGAGAATGACCTCGCCGAGGAGGGCGATGCGATCGCGGCGTCGCTCGGCATTCTGCGCGCGGCCGCCGTCGACGACAACCGGTTTCGCCGGGCCGCGGTGGATCGCGTCCCTGAGGAGCGGCGCTACCTGCTCGATTACGCGGGAAATGCGATGCGGCTCTCGGGACTCTCGATGCTCCAGATTCAGGATGAGAAGGGGCGCATCATCAGTTCGGGGCATTTTCGCAATGAATACGATCGGCTGGAACCGGCACTGCCGGCGCTCCTCGCTCGGGCGCCCGGTGGGACGGCGCTGATGCGGGCGCGCGCGCCGGATGCACCGTTTCTCGCCCTGGCGCGGGTCGATTCGTTTCAAATGGCGGGTCGGCGGTTCACGAT
>CBFCXB010000465.1:0-2581 GCA_965601905.1 uncultured bacterium
AGCGCGAACCTTACAAGGGTGTCAACCCGGACGAAGTCGTGTCTATGGGAGCGGCGATCCAGGCGGGCGTTCTCTCGGGCGAAGTTGATGAGATACTGCTACTCGATGTAACGCCCCTGAGCCTCGGTATCGAGACGCTCGGAGGGCTCATGACCACGTTGATCGAGCGTAATTCGACGATTCCCTGCCGCAAGTCGCAGATATTCTCCACGGCGGCCGACAATCAGCCGGCCGTGAGCATTCACGTGCTCCAGGGAGAGCGCGAGCTCGCAACGGACAACCGCACGCTTGCGCGATTCGATCTCGTCGGTTTACCGCCCGCGCCGCGGGGTGTGCCGCAAATTGAGGTTGCATTCGATATCGATGCCAACGGTATCGTGCACGTATCGGCGAAGGATCTCGGCACGGGCAAGGTGCAGAAGATCGAGGTCAAGGTCTCGAGCGGCCTCTCCCAGGAACAGATTGACGCCATGATCAAAGAGGCGGAGGAGCATGCGATCGAGGACGAGATGAGGAAAAACATCGTAAAGGTTCGCAACGATGCGGAGATTCTGATATATTCGACCGAGCAGACGCTGGCCGATCATGGCGGCAGTATCGACGAGGAGGACAAGACGCGGATTACCCAGGCCCTGCACGATCTCAAGGATAACCTGGAGACGGAGGATGCCGATGATATCCGCAAGGCCACCGAGCAACTTTCGGCAGCTGTCTACCGGATCGCCGAACTGATGTACAACACGACCTCGAACAAGGAATTCGTGGGGGATGATTGACGCATATCTCAATCGACGTATTGAAACGGTGAGTTTTTTGAGGGAATGACAAAGCGGGATTACTATGAAGTCCTCGGTGTGAGCCGAGACGCCTCGACCGAAGAGATCAAGAAGGCATACCGGAAACTGGCGCTCAAGTTTCATCCGGATCGGAATCCCGGAGAAAAGTCAGCCGAGGAGAAATTCAAGGAAGCGACCGAAGCGTACGAGGTTCTCCGCGATAAGGAGAAACGGGGGCAGTACGACCAGTTCGGCCATGCCGGCTTCACGGGAGCCGGCGCCAGAGGATTCGAGGGATTCTCCGGTGGGATGGGGATCGATGAGGCGCTTCGGGCGTTCATGCACGCCTTCGGGGGATTCGGCGGTTTCGAAGACATCTTCGGTGGGAGGATGGGTACGGGAAGACGGAGCGGTCGACGCGTGCTCCGCGGAAACGATCTCCAGATCAAGCTTCGACTCAAGCTGGGCGAGGTGGCCACCGGTGTCACCAAGAAGATCAAAGTGAACCGGATGGTGGCCTGCAAGAACTGCGATGGCTCCGGCGCGAAGGGGGGAACGTCGAAACAGACGTGTCCCACCTGCGATGGCTCCGGTGAGCAGCGACGTGTCTCTCGCTCGCTGTTCGGGCAGTTCGTAAACGTCACGACCTGTCCCACCTGTCAAGGAGAGGGAAGCATCATAAAGCATCCATGTCCCGAATGCCACGGTGACGGGCGGGTCAAGGGATCGCGCAGCGTGGAGGTCAAGATACCCGGCGGTGTTACAACGGGCAACTACCTCACGCTCGAGGACCTGGGAAATGTCGGCCCGCGAGGCGGACCTCCCGGCGATCTGATCATCGTGATCGAGGAGCTCGAGAATGAGGTGTTCGAGCGGCACGGGTATGATATCCTGTGTGATCTCCCCGTGAGTTTCACACAACTGGCGCTCGGCGCCCGGGTCGAGATACCGACACTCGACGGTAAGGCAGCGCTCAAGATTCCCGCGGGGACACATTCCCACAAGATATTCAGACTGAAAGGCAAGGGCATCCAGATGCTTCACGCATACGGTCGTGGAGATCAGCTCGTCCGTCTCGTCGCCTGGACGCCTCAGGGCCTGAGTGGGCCGGAGAAAAAGATTTTCGAAGAACTCGATAAATCGGTTAAGGATAAGCCGCCTCCCTGTGGAAAGAAGATATACTCCCATTGAAATCTCATGCTGGTGTACCGTTCGAGACGGGCGCCGCGTGGTGCGTGGTTCGAGGCCGGTTCCGCCGGGAATGCATTTTGTGTCTGAATCGGGAGTGAGGTATGGCGAAAGATCGTTTTTTCGTGAGTTACGGCACCTCCTCTGGCGATGAGCACGTTGTTCTGTCCGGCGAGGAGTATCACCATCTCGTCAGGGTAACGCGTGCGAGGGAGGGAGATGGTGTGACGGTCCTTAACGGCTCGGGGGGTGTTTTTGAAACGATTGTGCATGGAATCGGGCGCGACGAGGCTATTCTCGACGTACGGTCGTACCGGAAAGCCGAGCCTCAGCCGCGTATCGATATGGCTTTGGCCTTGACGCGGGCGCACCGGCTTGACTTCGCCGTTGAAAAATGCACCGAGATTGGATTGAGACGTTTCCTGCCGTTTGTCGCCCAGCGCAGCGTATGGCACGGTGGTGAACGCGAGACGGTGCATAAACGTGAGCGGCTCGCGCGAAAGGTAGTCGCCGCCTGCAAGCAGTCGGGAAACCCCTATTTCCCCGCCGTGGAGCCTGTGATGGATTTCACCGCCCTTCTCGATATGATCGGTGGGTACGGAATGGTCTGCCTCGCC
>CBFCXB010000466.1:0-2577 GCA_965601905.1 uncultured bacterium
ATCGATGTGATCCACACGCGTGTCATATGCCTCGCCGACTGGATGCTCGGGGAAATGCTCTCCCTCCGGCACAAAAACGGCCGGCCCATCGTCCGTCTCTACGGCCCCGCCGACACGAAATGCCGCGGCGGCACGATGGCGTTCAATGTCTACGACCGGGACGGGGGGGGCGTCGATCACCTGATCGTCGAGGAGCGCGCCAACCGGCGCAGGATCTCGCTCCGCACGGGGTGCTTCTGTAATCCGGGGGCGGGGGAGATGGCGCTGGGGCTGGTGCAGGACGAGCTCGAGACCTGCTTCAGCGACCCGGAGGCCCGGATGACGTACGACGAGTTCAGGCAGTGCATCGACGGCAAGAGCACCGGCGCGGTGCGGATTTCCCTCGGTCTCGTCTCGAACTTCCGGGACGCCCAGGCATTCATTCGATTCCTCGAGGAGTTCCGCGAGCCGTAGAGCAGTAGAGCCATAGAGCCATAGGGCCATAGAGCCATAGGGCCATAGGGCCGTAGAGCCGTAACGGCCGTTACACGGTTGTCCACGTGCGCCCGGCCTCAAGTGATTATGCGGAATCCCACGGCGGCGGGCCAGCCGTTTGTCCACGCGCACCCGCGGCCGCACCCTCGATTCATTGCGCAGTTCTCATAAAAATCGGTTGACGCCACCGACGGAATATAATATTATATGAATATTCATATATTCTTATTTACTGGCAGTAAGAATATACATAATGGTGAGCGCGGAATGGAGATTCCTGCGCGCCACGAACGGGCGCCCCACAAGGAGTCGTACGATGAACGAAGACGAGCTGAGAAATTTACAGGTCGACAAGGTTATCGATGCGCGGGGCATGGCGTGCCCCGGTCCCCTTCTCGAGGCGAAGAAGGCGATCACGGATATCCCGGCCGGAGGCGTCATGGAGGTTCTGTCGTCCGACGAGGGAACCAACAACGACATCCCCATGTGGACCAGGAAGATGAAGTACGAGCACCTCGGCACGCTCGAGGAGGCGGGATACTGGCGGCTCTTCGTGAAGAAGACACAGTGATGGGGCGGATCGTGAATGCCGGAGTGCGGGAGGAACTCCATTGAGCATGCGACTGCCGGATAGAGAACAGTGCCGGAAGGCGTCGGCGACCCTCAAGGCGCTCGCCCACCCGCAGCGCCTCTTCATCCTGTGCTGCCTGTATCAGAAGGAATCGACGGTGAGCGATCTCGAGGAATTGACCGGTGCCTCACAGCCCGTGATCTCGCAGCACCTGACGAGGATGCGTCTCGAGAAGATCGTCGAGTCCCGGCGCGACGGCAACTACGTGTTCTACCGCATCGCCGATCAGCACGTCTCGGGGTTGATAGAAACGTTGGAAAAACTGTACAGGCTGTAAGCAATGGAAGAATTCTCGCCGAAGATACTCGTATTCTCGACCGATGCCGTCTCTGACCCCGGCATCGATCTTGCGGGGCGGAACAAGATACATTATTCCCCCTCCGTCTTTGTCATAACACTCCCCTGCTCGAGCGGCATCAGGCCGAAGTGGATCCTGCACGCGATAGAGCGGGGATTCGACGGCGTCTTCATTGCCGCCGACGGGAGCGACTGCGTTCTCGTGCCGGACTGCACCGCAAAGACGGCCAAGGTCGTCTCGGACGCTCAGGAGCTTCTGAAGGGCCGCTCCCTCAATCCGGCGCGTCTCAAGATGGCGGCGCTCTGCTCAGTGTGCGCCGAACCGTTCGAGAAATACATGAAGAGCTTCGGCAACGCGTTGCGCAGGCTCGGTCCCGCCGCGGCGGAGGCCCGGCCCGGGACGGGCGGGAACGAAGGACGGTAACAAAGGGCGGCCCGGCGGCGGATCCCGGCCCGAAACGGACAGGTGAGAACCGATGGACTACGATGTACTGGTTATAGGCGGTGGGATCGCCGGTATGGAATCGGCGATCAGCCTCGGCGACATGGGGTACCGCGTGCTCCTCGTCGAGAAGGAGCCGAGCATCGGGGGGAAGATGATTCTTCTCAGCAAGGTCTTTCCCACCCTCGACTGTGCGAGCTGCATATCGGCACCCAAGATGGCCGGCGCCTCGCACCATCCCAACATCGATCTCAGTATCTATACCGAGGTGAAGGAGATCACGCGCAACGGGGACGGGACGTTCAAGGCGAAGATCGCGAGGAAGCCGGCCTTCGTCGACCATGTCAAGTGCACCGGCTGCCAGGACTGCGAGAAGGTCTGCTCGGTGACCATCCCCGATCGTTTCAATTTCGATCTCGTATCGAAGCGCGCGGCATACATCGCCTTTCCGCAGGCCGTGCCGAAGAAGGCGGTCCTCGAACGCGACGGCACTTCCCCCTGCACATTCTCGTGCCCGTCGAACATCAAGGCGCACGGCTACATTGCACTCGTTCGGCGGGGCGAGTACGAAAAGGCGTTCAGGCTCGTGCTCGAGGACTCCCCGCTCGTCGGGAGCCTCGGCAGGGCATGCTACGCGCCGTGCGAGAAGGAATGCACGCGCGCGGAGCCCGGCGGGGCGCCCCATATCAAGCTGATCAAACGCTTCATCGCCGATTACTACTACGAGCGCCAT
>CBFCXB010000467.1:0-2574 GCA_965601905.1 uncultured bacterium
GACCGCCGCCAGTTTCCGCCGCTTGTTCGAATCCATTCAGACCCCGCCGTATATATCTATCTGAAAATGTGTCGCGGTCCCGGATCGGGTTCGAACCGGCGGACCGCACGCGCCGATGCTCGGGAAGTGAATATATACGTTTTTCCCCTCGAGTGTTACTATTTTCAACGGAGAATCGATTCATATTCGCAATGGAGGTGCATGATGAAGAGCCGCATGCCGAATGTTGTCTTCGTGCTTGTGGTGTTGTTTGCGGTCGTTTATGGATCCGCCGCCGGTGGGAGTTCGGCCGGAGCGGAACCGGCGGTCAGAATGCCCGCCGACACGGTGGGCTACGCCACCACTCCCGCCGAGGTCGAGGCGGTGATTGCGCTGGCCGACTCGCTCGAGGCGGATCGCTTCGCGGAGAATGCGGGGCGATTTCCCCCGGTGGGTGAGGGACGGATCGTCGGTGCGATCGCGCCGCACGACGACTACCTGTACGCGGGGCGTGTCTATGTGCACGCTCTGCGGGAGATCAGAACACCGCTGGTGGTGCTTTTCGGTGTGTGCCATGCGGCGCGGCGGCGCGGATTGCAGGGCAAGCTCATTTTCGAGTCGTTCGACGCGTGGAAGGGACCGTACGGCGAGTGTATGGTCTCATCGCTGCGTGATGAGATAATTGCCGCGCTTCCCCCGGAAATCGTACTGGTCAGCAGTGAGATGCACGCCGGGGAACATTCCCTCGAGGCGTTCATTCCGTTTCTCCAGCATTACAACCGGGACGTGCAGATTTTGCCCGTGCTCGTCACGCGACTGGAAGGATCGCTCTTCGCAGAGGCCGTCGCGCAGCTCGCCGGCGTCCTGCATGAGGTGACGGGCACCCGCGGCATGGAGCTGGGAGCGGATTATACGATTCTCATCTCGGCCGACTGCGTGCATTACGGCGACGACCGGTGGGGCGGGCGGAATTACGCGCCGTTCGGCGTGGAGCGTGAAGGGTACGAAAAGGCGGTCGCGCAGGACCTCTCCATTGCGCGCACGTGTCTCGCGCAGACATTGAGCGGGGAAAGCATCGCCCGCTTCCGGGAGCGGGTGGAACGTGATGATCTCGAATGGCCGTACGAGGTGACGTGGTGCGGTGTCTACTCGATTCCGTTCGGCCTCGGCGTACTGCTCGGTGTGGCGGAACGTGCCGGGCGGGAACCGCCCACCGGACATCTCCTACGGTACGGGACCAGCATCGATCCCGGTCCGCTGCCGCTCGGTGAAACCGGTCTCGGCGTTACCAACATCAATACGTTGCGCCACTGGGTGGGGCACGCGGCGATCGGGTACTGGTGAGGGTATGCCCTGCGTTGATCGGACGCCGGTGGCCGGTTGCGCCGCCGCGAGCAGGCTCGGTCTATGGATTGCGCCGCCGCGGCGATTCGCCACGATTCGAGTTCGTGTACCTTCCGTCGGCGGATCAAGACGGATCGAGCTCCAGCACATCGCCCCTGCGCGTGTCGCTTTCGGCGAGGCGCTTCGACGGGAGCTCGAGGGCGCCGATCGCATCGGGCACCTCGTCGGTGTAGCAGTTCGGGGGAAAGTTGCGCAGTATCTTGACGACACGCCCCTCACCGTCGAGGAATGCGATGTCCACCGGCCGGTGGATGCCGACGGTGTACACGGCGTGACAGGGTGTTATCCAGACACCGCAGTTTTCCGGTATACCGCTCCGGTTCAGAAAGTGGAGCGTCTCGCGGAAGTGCGCGTTTAGGTTGAGAAGGTTTCTCGTAATGACTGTACCGCGGGTTCTGTTTCGTACCGACATTCTCGATGCTCCTCTACCAGTGAATCCCCAACATCAAGACGGCGATTGTGGCGAGAGCGATTTTCCCCGGCCATGGTAAAACCTCGTTACATGCCGGTGCGATTGAGATCGTCGCACCCCATCTGTGGGAGGGGGCGAATTCTCCAAACGTGATGCCCTCCCTGCTGTCATCGTCGAGCATGCGGTGTGATTCCATCTCGATAAGCAAGGGGCGGCTTGTGCCGTGGTAGCGCGCGGGCGGATAGAACGGTGAGCTCGAAAAAAGATGCTCTGTCATGTTCGTCGTGCGCGCTTTCAGGGCGTGCTGGGCCACGACGAAACCGGTGGCGATGCCGTATGAAAGGGCAAACCCGGCAGGTCCGACAAGAATGCCGATCACGCACGTCGTGAAGATATCCATGCGTCCCATCCATCCGAAGCGATAGAGCGGCAGGGCGAGGAGTGTCGCCGTTGCGGCGCCGGAAAGGCCGGTTACAATGCCATAAAAACCTTCCGTAACGCTGTAGAGGGGCAGAGCTACGGCGATAACCGATGCATTGATTATCAACTGGATATTCGATCGTTTCGATCTGTTGAGCGCGGCCGAAAAAACAAGAAAGACCGTGATGAGACGCAAAACGGAATTTTCCGAAATCCAGCCTAACATGTGCGTCACCCCTTTACACAGCCCTGGTACGCTCTTCCATTCAAAGGGCGTAACAAGATACATTCCTCGTTTCGTCCCGTTGCCAAACGCGATCGGTGTGCACGATCCGCACCGGATGAAATCCGGCGCAATT
>CBFCXB010000468.1:0-2572 GCA_965601905.1 uncultured bacterium
ACTCGGCGAAATCGAACATGCCGAGGATGAGCCCGCCGGCATAAAGCTTCTCCATCTCACCCGAACGGTGCACGAGGAGCGGCTCGTTGTGCCCCGCGTTGATCGTCTCCATACGCCCCGTCGCCGTGTCGGCGATTCCGATGAAGGCCGTCGCGTACTTCTCCGCCGTTGTGTTTCTGATCAGGAGCCTGTTCGCCCGCTCGACGATCTTTACCAGAGACAGATTGCTTTGGAGAAGCGAGTGGAAGGTGGCCTGGAGCGTCGAGACGAGGAGCGCCGCAGAGAGTCCCTTGCCGCTCACGTCGCAGATGATGAAGGCGAAGCGGTCACCGGCGAGCGGTATGATGTCGAAATAGTCACCGCCCACCTCCCTGCACGGGTAGTTATACCCGTGTATATCGAATCCGTCGATCACCGGCAGATCCTCCGGCGATGGAACGATACGCCGGTGAATGGCCACGGCCGTCTCGAGCTCGGCGGCGAGGCGTTCCTTCTCGATAAGGGCCACCTGCATCTCGAGGTTTCTCAGCGCCACGGCGGCCTGCGTGGCGAAGGCCTCGAGCAGTTTCTGATCGTCGCCCGTGAAGACGCCGCCGCCGCCCTTCTGCTCCTTGCCGACGACGACCAGCGTGCCGAAGTGGCGTTTTGCCGTTCTGACCGGGACGGCGAGGAGCGTAAGGGAGCCGAGCGTTCGCTGCGCCGTACGGCTCGCACGAAGCCGCATCGATGCGCCGGTGCTGAATTTTTTCATGTACGTGGGACGTTTCACGAACGAGTCGATTTGGTCCTCGGAGAGACCGATACGTGGGCCGACATCGAGCTTTCCCCGTTCCGCATGGAGGTAGAATGCCGTCCGCGCATCGAGCAGCGAGATCGAGCCGTAGAGGGCTTCCTGGAGAAGCTCGTCTTTCGGTTTCAGGGAGGCGACCGATAGCCCGATGTCATGGAGGGATTCGAGTTGGAGCACCTTCTGTGAAAGTTGGAAGGCGGCCGATTGTGCGTTTCTCCGGAGAGAGAAGTTGTAGAGGGCAACGGAGACGTGCCGCCCGATTATATCGATTATGCGCAGATCCTCGTCGGAGTACTGCTGATGCATGAATCGTTTCGAGAGGAGCAGAAGGCCGATTACCTTTCTTTGGGCACGCAGGATAACGGCGAGGACGACCTCGAGATCGGCGAACCTCCTGTCGCAGATGAATCTCAGCCGCTCGGGCAATGCCTTCTGCCAGCGGGGAAGCAGTCGCCCGTCCGATTGATCGAGCTCGCGCACCAGTTCCGTATCGGCTGAAAACGAGGTGCCCGTTTTCGTGCCCCGCGCGGCGGTCACGGTGAAGCGGCCGCCGTCCAGTGTGATGAGGGCTCCCTTCGAGGCGCCGATCGTTCCCAGGACGATGTGGAGTATCTCCCGCGCGGAACGGCGTATCGAGCGGACACCCGCTATCGTTTCGCCCATGTCGGCAAGCGACGAAAGACAGTAGAGAAGCCTGTCGCACTTCTCATCCATGTCACGCGGGGTATTCATATGCGAGCGGATCGTTTATTCCCGGGATCATCCGGATTTATATCGAATGGCGACCAGCGCCATATCGTCTTCCATGTCATCGGCTCCACCGGTGTACTGCAGCGCATCCTGGAAAATACGATCGACCATCTCTTCCAGGTTACCGTCCACGGCGTGTGAGCAGAACGTCGTGATGAAGTTGTCGTATCCCCATGGTTGCCCGCTCGCGTTCACCTGTTCGGGGAGGCCGTCGGTATAGACGAGGAGCGTATCTCCCGGCTCAAAGTCCGTCTCGATGACCTGGAAATTCTGCTTCTCGCGGACGCCGAGCGGGTAGCCGCCGTTCACGCCGATTTCCGAGCAGCCGCCATCCTTTCGGGCGATAAGGGGGAACGGGTGCCCGTTGGCGCTACAGCTGATCTTCCGTTTGTCCGGGTCGATTATCATATAGCATATCGTCATGAACATCGATTTTTCAGGCGAGCCGTTCCGTACGACCTCGTTGAGCGAATCGAGTGTCTGCGTGAGGTCGGTGTCGCCGTTCCGGTTGAGCGTCATGAGGGATGCCTTGGCCATCGAGACGAGAATCCCGGCGGGAAGGCCGTGCCCCGCGACATCACCGATAACGACGATCAGCCGGCCGTCGCCGAGCAGGTGGAAATCGAAATAGTCGCCGGCCACTTCGGTGGCGGGTATGAACTTGCCGACGAGGCTGAACGCGCCGAGTTCGTGCGTTCCGATCGGAATGAGTCCCGCCTGGAGCCGCCGCGCTGCCGATACCTCCGCGTCGATCTCGGCTCGTTTCAGCTCGACCGCCTGCCGGGCCTTGAGCTTTTCGATCCGGTACCGGTTCAGGAGGATCGACACCAGAAGGAGCGGGAGGAAAGCGGCCGCACCGAAACCGGCGTTCTTCCAGGGGAAGGGAGGATGATAGTAGTCGATTTTCCATCCGAATATCTTGCCGGCGGCGGTACCGTACAGGATGCCGTCCCATATCTGGGGAATGAGCCCGAAATCCCGGAAGGGGATCGTCTCCCGTGCGATCACCGAGCCGGTGGCCGTATCGAGAAG
>CBFCXB010000469.1:0-2571 GCA_965601905.1 uncultured bacterium
GGTTCTTGTTGTATCGGAGAACCTTGCGGTAATCCCCCGGTTTTGCGCCTCCGAAAGACAGCGCCACGCGAGTGGCGAAACCGAGGGAATGGATGGTGGCCGCAACGTCGTCCCCGAACGGGACGAGTCTCGTTTTCCACCCCATCTCGATGCCTTCCTCCCGTAGCTGCCGGGCCATCGATTTTCCCTCCGTGGCGGCGGACATGAAGACGTAGAGATTTTTCTCCTGCAACTCGCGTGCGATGTTCACGGCTATCTCGTTTGTCGGACAGTAGCCCACGCACGCGGCGAATCCCGGCGCGGTGCCGTCGACGAACTCGATCCCGCGTTCCCGCAGGATCACGTCGTTGGCCGCTCCGAGCCAGAGATGCCCGTCGGTGGGACTCGTCTCGGGGAGATAGGGGAGAGGGTTTTCCGTGTATTTGATCGCTTCGATGACTTCATCCGCGAACAGCGTCGCCATGCCCGCATCCAGCGTGTGTCCCAGATAGGGAAGCCACCGTTCGTTCTCCGGGAGGGGGGGAAGGAGCCTGGCGGCCTCCGCGATCAGTTCCCGCAGACCGCCGAGCGTCTCTATCCTCATTCCCAGTATGCCGTGCGAGATGGGCAGGAAGTACCCCGTATTGGGGAACTCGACCTGGGTATCGGCGCCCTTTTCGGCTATCGCGCCCTCGAGCTCCCGTCCGGCGCGCTCGACGATCTTGCGTGCCCCGCGGATGGCTTTCGTTGCGATCGGTTTCGACATCGATGCGTCCTCACGTCTCCAGGCGCCTTCTCATTTCCATGTCGTAGAGCACCCGCTCCTTGCCCTTGCTGATGCCCAGCTTCTCCCGCTTACCGTTTATGTGATCGATGATCATCCCCGCCATTTTACCGGCATCGGGTTCGACCGCCCACATACCGCCGAAGATCTCCTCGAATTCCTTGAAGATGTGGTTGCTGAAGATTTCACTTCCAAGGACGGGGAGCCCGACGCCGAACACGGTGAAAACGCCGGAGGCGACGAAGTACTGGCCGATCGCGATCGCCTTTTCGCTCATCCATTCCGGCGCGGCGCCGGCGACGGGGAGCTCGCTGATATCGCTTCCGAGGCCGCCGATCGCGACCATCTCGGCCAGTGCGATGAGGATGCGGCTGTTGTCCACGCACGAGCCGGAGTGGAGCACCGGCGGCATGCCGACCGCCCTGCAGACTTCGGCCAGCCCCTTTCCCGCGTATTCCTCGGCCGATTCCGGAACGAGAAAGCCGGCCTTGGCGCATGCAATCGCCGAACAGCCCGTCTGGACGACGAGAATGTTGTTCGCGATGAGCTCCCGCACGAGATCGATGTGGCTTCGATCCATCGCCACCTTGGGATTGCAGCAGCCGACGACGGCGGCCACGCCCTTGATTCTTCCGTTTACGATGTTGTCGTTTAAGGGTGTATACGAACCGCGAAAGCTTCCGCCCAGCATATAAACAATCGCCTCGTGACTGAATCCGGCCACGAGGTCCATTTTCTCCTTGGGAATATCCACCGCCCCGCGGTTGGAAAAATTCATGACGGCCTCGCGAACGATTTCCTTCGCCCTCTGGAGGGCGTTTCTTTCATCGAATGCATGGTGGGTGGCCCCCTCGATTCTTCCCTTATCGGAGGTCGTGATCAACTTCGTGTGATAATGTGCGCTGACCTCGGGCAGTGAGGGCATGATGCACTGGACATCGACAATCATCGCATCGACGGCGCCGGTCGTTACGGCGAGCTCCTGCTGGAGCATATTGCCCGCAACGGGCAGCCCGTGGCGCAGCAGAATCTCATTCGCCGTGCAGCAGATCCCGGCGAGGTTGATTCCCGTGGCTCCCTCCGATCCGGCCAGTTCCAGCAGTTCCTCGTCCCGCGAGGCGATCACGAGCATCTCCGGGAGCGCCGGTTCGTGTCCGTGCACTATGATATTGACGTCCGTCTCGGACAGAACGCCGAGATTCACCTCTCCGCGCACGGGTGAAGGCGTGCCGAAGAGGATGTCCTGAAGCTCCGTCGCCACCATCGAGCCGCCCCACCCGTCGGCGAGAGCCGCTCTCGCCCCCTGGAGCATGATGTTGCGGTGATCCTGGTCCACCCCCATCGTGGTGCGGTGCATCATTTCAACGATTTCGAGATCTATGCCGCGCGGCGCAACGCCCAGTTGACGCCAGAGGACCTGTCGCGTTTCCGGCGCCCGTTTGACGAAGGATACTTCGCCGTCCTGGCGGCCGAAGTCCTCCAACGCGCGTTCGGCCACCTCTCGGGCGATCTCCTCTTTCGTCCTCTTCTCCGTGGCGACGCCCATTATATGAGCGACTTTGTTCAGCTTGTTTGCGTCCTTGATGGTGTAACCCGAGTCCGGCTCCCTCGCGGCGAGGAGCAATGTCTTGGCCACTCCGCGTCCATGATCGGAGTGCGCCGCCGCCCCGCCGACGATCATCCGGCCGAAGTTTCTGGCCACGATCACTTCCGCCGCGGCGCCGCACACGCCCCGCTGCGGTCCCCGTCCGAACGGATCGATGTAACAGGGCCCCATGTAACAGTGACGGCAGCAGAGACCCAACTCG
>CBFCXB010000470.1:0-2549 GCA_965601905.1 uncultured bacterium
CAACCACGGCAGGAGAGAAAGGTGCTCGTCAGGTTCCCCAAGCGATACCGGCCGCATATCATCGATCGGGCCGTTCAGATTATCAACGAGCGTGTCGCCGGATTTCCCATTGGCGAGGCGCCGGAGCGACTCGAGAATGTCACGAAAGACGGAATCGGTATCGAGCGCGAGATCGCCCAGGCGGTACGTGACGAGGCCGAGTATCTCTTCGACCTCTCGTATGACCTGCAGTATTCATTCAAGGGACTCGATAATCCCGCTGATTTACCTGAACTGAGAGAGCCGAGAGTCTTGCGTAACCTGGTGAGGATCATGGGCGAGAGACACCTCATGCTCAATGTGATGCGAAACCGTTTGAACCACGAGATGATCGTTACCATCGGCAGGGAAAACGGATTCGAGGAGCTGGTGGATTTCTCCATCGTCACTCATCGGTTCAGCGCGGGAGATCACCGCGGTCTTCTCGGTGTTCTCGGGCCGACACGAATGAGTTACCAGCTTGTCCTCGCGCTACTCAGTGCGACAGCCGAGGAGCTTCGTTTCCAGGTATAGAATAAGTAGAGGGCGGAATCCAACATTGCAGGAGGAATGGTCCATTGTCTAACGACAAGGAACGCGAAGAGAAGGAACATATCATACATGATGATGCAAGCTGGGCGGAGGCCATCAAGCACCTGGAGGGTGATGACCAAAATGCAGGAGGCAAGCAGCAACAGACTGCGGAGGAGGGGGGAGACGCACCCGAGCGGGCGGGTGCGGAGGAGGACGTGAGCAGCCGCAATGATGGCGAGGAGTCCGAATTGCTCACGGAACAGGAGGATGACGGGTCGGAGGGGGATGCCGCCCGGATTGAAGCCGCGATTGGAATGGACGCTGCCGAGACGGCCGGACAGGTTGACGGCACGGAGCACAAGAAGAAGAGTGACTCGGTGCAAAAGCGTACGAAAAAGAGCCGCAAGGAGTTACTCGATATCCTTCAAGAGCGGGAGGGTGCGCTCGAGCGGGCACGGGCAGAGCTAGAAAATATCAGGCAACAAATAGCTATAAAAGAAGATAAGCTGATCCGCATGGTGGCTGAATTTGAAAATTACAAGAAGCGTACGAGACGGGAATGGGAATTGCATCTAAAGCGTGCGAATGCCGAACTCATCAAAGATATGCTCGGAATTCTGGATGATTTCGAACGTGCGTTCGAGGCGCCGGATGATTCGGGGGAGCTTTTCAGGAGCGGCGTGCAGTTGATCTATTCCGGGTTGCTTGATGTGATGAAGCGAGCGAGTCTCAACGAGATAGAAGCGGAGAACCGGACATTCGATCCGCAGTACCACGAAGCGATGGGTGAGATGGAAAGTGATGAGGCCGAGGACGGATGCGTGCTGCGGGTGATTCAGAAAGGGTACATGCTCCGCGATCAACTGTTGAGACCGGCGAAGGTTATCGTTGCCAAGGCGAGGAAAACGGATAAGTAGTACATATCACACGAGCCGCGAGGAAACACATATGGGAAAGGTAATCGGAATCGACCTCGGAACGACGAATTCATGCACTGCGGTTATTGAGGGTAACGAGCCCGTCATCATCCCGAGCGCGGAGGGCGACCGCACCACGCCTTCCGTGGTGGCTCTCGCAAAAAACAACGAGAGACTTGTCGGGCAGCTTGCAAAACGCCAGGCAATTACGAATCCCGATAACACGGTCTATTCGATAAAACGGTTCATCGGGAGGCGGTATTCCGAGGCGGATGAGGAGATACAACAGGTCTCGTACAGGGTCAGCAGGGGTAAAAATGACGAGATCCTGGTGCACCTCAAGGACAAGACATACCAACCCGCCGAGATCTCGGCCATGATCCTGCGGGCGCTCAAGAAGTCTGCGGAGGAGTATCTCGGTGGCGAGGTGCAGGAGGCGGTCATCACGGTGCCCGCTTACTTCAACGACGGCCAGCGGCAGGCGACGAAAGACGCGGGAAAGATCGCCGGGCTCGAGGTGCTCCGCATCGTGAACGAACCGACCGCCGCGGCCCTCGCATACGGCATGGATAAGGAACGTATCGGAAAGGTGGCCGTGTATGATCTCGGCGGTGGTACCTTCGATATTTCGATCCTGGAATTGAGCGAGGGCATCTACCAGGTGCGATCGACCAACGGCGACACGATGCTCGGGGGAGACGATTTCGACTGGGTGATCATGGATTGGATCGTACAAGATTTCAAGGAGGGCAAGGGGCTCGATCTCTCCGGTGACAAGATGGCGATGCAGCGCATCCGCGAGGCGGCCGAGAAGGCGAAGTGTGAGCTGAGCACGGTGCACGAGACGAATATCAACCTGCCGTTCATCCATGCCGATGACAGCGGCCCACGCCATCTTGATATGGTTCTGACACGTGCGACCATGGAGAAACTGATCCATCCTCTCGTGCAGCGGACACTGGCTCCGTGCAAACAGGCGCTCGCGGACGCGCATATCAACGTTTCCGAGATCGATGAGATTATCCTCGTCGGAGGTTCCACCAGGATTCCCGCCGTTCGGCGGTTCGCGAAGGAGTTTTT
>CBFCXB010000471.1:0-2529 GCA_965601905.1 uncultured bacterium
GACGGACCGGATATTATTCTGGCGCATCCCACCCCATTTTTGATAATCTTACTGGAAATATACCTGCCGGGGCGCGCACAATCCCGGGCACCCCGGCGTTCTGCGTTATGACCAGGAAAAGGGAGAATCCGACGTGACCAACAATGCCGAAACAAAACACGCCCAGGCACCGCGGGAGGGAAGCGGACTCAGCTCCTTCCCCAGCTCCTTCTGGGTCGCCAACGTGATGGAGCTGTTCGAGCGGGGCGCCTACTACGGCCTGAACGCGGTGCTGGCCATCTACCTCTCGAACAAGGTCGCCGATGGCGGGCTCGGATTCACCGAGGACATGGTCGGCCTGCTCCAGAGCTTCGTCTACGCGGCCACCTACGTCTTCCCGATCCTCGGCGGCGCGCTGGCGGACCGGTACGGCTACCGCAAGATGCTGCTCGTCGCCTTCTCGCTGCTGACGGCGGGGTACTTCCTCTCGGGGAACATGACGGGTTACGGGGTGATCTTCGCCACGCTCCTCATCATGGCCACCGGCTCGGGGCTGTTCAAGCCGATCATCTCGGGGACTATCGCCCGGACGACAACGGAGGAGAACTCCGGGATGGGATTCGGGATCTACTACTGGATGATCAACCTCGGCGCGTTGATCGCACCGCTCGTCGCCGGATTCCTGCGTGACAGCTTCTCGTGGCGGTGGGTCTTCTTCGCGAGCTCGCTCTACTGCGCCGCGATGCTCATCCCCTCGGCCTTCATCTACCGCGACCCGCCGAAGCCGGAGAGCACCAAGAAGCTGAGGGAGGTCCTCGGCAACGCCGTGATCGTGCTGTCCGATGCACGGTTCATGCTGATGATATTCGTCTACTCGTGTTTCTGGATACTCTACTTCCAGAACTTCGGCTCGGTCCTGTGGTACCTGCGCGATTTCATCGATCCCACGCCGGTCAACAGCTTCTTCGCGAGGGTGCCCATTTTCGGATGGATAGGGGTCACGCGGCTCGGTCCCGAGCACGTGACGGTGATCAACGCCGGGACGATCGTGGTCCTCCAGGTGGCGGTGAACTTCATCGTGAAGCGGTTCAAGCCGCTCCCGACGATGGTCGTCGGAGTCCTGATCGGCTCGGCCGGATTCCTCTGCCTCGCGACATCCCAGTACGCATGGATATTCATACTGGGAATCGTGATCTTCTCGATCGGCGAGATGACGTGTCATCCGAAGTACTACAGTTACATCGGGATCGTCGCCCCCCAGGAGTCGAAGGCGACCTACATGGGGTACGCTTTCCTGTACGGCGTGATCGGCTCGCTGGTCGGCTCGAACGTCGGAGGGGAGATGTACTACCGGTTCCTCGCTCCCCTCAAGGGCCAGGCGGGGATCTCGTCCAACCTGCGCAACTTCTGGCTGGTCTTCGCCGTCCTCGGCATCGTCACGATGCTGCTGCTCATCGTGTACAACCGGATTTTCGGCGAGGACACCCCCGACACGCGGCGAAAGGCTCGGCGGGTGATGATCTTCATATACGGGCTGCTCGTGCTCCTCTCGGCCGGCATGGTATTATTCGTCTACACGTCGAAGGGACTCGTTCCCCCGAAGACCTGGGTGCAGTCGGTTATAATGTTACTGATAGGCGTCGGCGGACTCTACACGTTGCTGCGGCGCCCCCATCCGGAAGGACAGTCGGAATAGAGTCTGACGGGAGAAAACGATGCTGGTTCAAAAAATATGTTTGATGCGCGCCGTCGCGATAGTGCTGCTTCTCGCCCCCTGCACCGCGCTTCTTTTTTCGTGCGGCCAGGAGGAGGCCAAACGCCCCGCGGAGGACCTCACGCTCGAGGGGGACCTGTACGGTTTTCGCCTCGGCGAGTGGAAAAATGACCTCTACGAGCGCTCGCAGTACCGGCTCGAATGGGAGAAACTGCCCGAGCCGCGGCTGGGGTATCGCGGCGAGCAGTACCGCCTCTCAGGCGCCCTCGGCTCACCCGGCATCGATCACGTGCGCGTCTCGTTCCTCGACGGTTACCTGTGGGAGCTCATCGTCTACTTCAGGGACACCGGCTATTCGACATTGCGCAACAATCGGCGCCGCCTCGAGCGGGAGTACGGCATCAGGCCCACTTCCCCCCCAGGCACGGAAGAGAAGACGTACAAGACGTACCACTTCGATCTGCCGGAGATGTCACTGACGCTCGTCCGCTTGACCAAGAGACCCGCCGACGAGCTCTACATCCAGTACATGCACAAGGAACTGCACCGCCGGCTGCTCGAGCGGAAGGAAGAAAAAGAGGATTAATAGGTGGGGATGCGGCCCACGGCCTACTTGAGCAATTTATGTAAAATGCCGTCCGTGCCGAACCGCTCACGATATCAATTCGCGCGGAGAGCGCGCGGGTCACAGGGTTGTTGATGCTCTTAATATGGCGACGGCCGAATTCGCCCCGAGAGCGCGCGGATCACAGGGTTGTTGATGCTCTTAATATGGCGACGGCCGAATTCGCGCGGAGAGCGCGCGGATCACAGGCATCACGAGGTATAGCATATGG
>CBFCXB010000472.1:0-2518 GCA_965601905.1 uncultured bacterium
GTTCGCCTGGACGATATTGATCGCGCCGCTCTCGAAATCGGGCGCAACGTTGACGTCGCAGAAGGCGACGAGATTGTTCTCCCGTATGAGCCGGTTCATCTCCTCCTGCTCGCCTTCGATATCGATGTCGGTGCGGCTCAGGTACCCCTCGATGACCTTGCACGTCGTCATGATGCCCCGGCCCTGGTTGAAACAGTTCGCGATGTAGACGAGGTCGATCTCCTTCTCGATGTCTTCGGTGAACGTCAGAATATGGGGGCGCCAGTTGCGGGGATCGATTTCATACCTTCGCAGCTTGAGGAGCGCGAAGCGCGCCAGCGAGAGCCACACACCGGCGCGCACATCACCCCAGCGCCTGCTGAGCGCCTTGCGCCGGAGATATGCATAGATGACTCCCTCGAGTACCATCGCCACGATGCACGCCCAGGGATTGATAAGGAATATAACGAACAGCGCGCCCGCCGATCCAACGAACGACACGTACCAGGGTACGTTGATCGTCGGGCGATACGAGGGATCGCCCACGAGCCGCTCGATCCCCGCGCTGAGATTGATCATGATATAAAGTGTTAGAAACAGGATCGTCACGAACTGGGCCACGGCGTTGAGATTCCCGAGGAGCACCGCCGCGAGTGCCAGTGTGCCGGTCACCCATGTCGATATCGTCGGTTGCCCCTGCTTCGAGAGGCTCGAGAAGATGCTCGGCGCCATGCCGTCCTCGGATAAAGCTTGAAGGACGCGCGGCCCCGCCAGCACGCTGCCGAATGCCGAGGAGAGGATCGCGCCCCACATGCCGCCCAAAACCAATACGGGACCGAGAAGCGCCGCGGCAAGCCAGGCGCCCTGGCCGGGAGAAGTCAGCACCTCAATGGAGATTGCACCCGAGACGGAGAGGAGAACCGGGACGATAAGATAGGCGACCGTTCCCGTGAGAATCGCCAGCATGGTCCCCTTCGGAATGCTGCGCCGGGAGTCCCGGAGGTCGCCGCTCATTCCGATCCCAGCGGTGAATCCCGTGACCGCGGGAAAGAATACGGCGAAGATGTACCAGAACCCCTCCGGGGCGGTCCGGTAGGTGGCGACCGTTTCGGGAGCCTTGAACCCCTTCGTCAGCACCCCGATAATGAGTGCAAGTAATGAAAGCCCCACGAGGATCATGATCGGTACCTGGAGCTTGAGTGCGATCGAGGCGCTCTTGCCGGAGAGAATTGTAATAATAACGATAATCACGGCGGTGATGAGCTGCACAGTGTGCGGGGGCATCGCCCCCCAGCTCTGCGGCCAGAGCATGGCAAGGCTTTCGGCGAGTCCAAAGCTGTAGAGGGTGATGCTGAGGGTCCGGCAGAAGTAGAGCGGAATCCCGATCGCGCCGCCGAATTCGAGCCCCAGACTGTGGGTGATCATGAAATACTCGCCGCCCACACCGATACGCATGTTGGTTGCGATCGCCGAGGCGCTGAGTCCGGTTATAAAAGTGATCCCGCTGGCGACGAGGACGATGACGATCGTAAGCGGCAGGCCCACATTCCCCAGAACCCACCCGAACCGGAGGTACATGATGATACCGAGGATCGTGAGAACGCTCGGTGTGTACACCCCGAGGAACGTCCCGAATTTCGGCGCCGCCTCTTTCCGCGACAGTTGCATAGCCTCGTCGTTCATAATCTCACGATCATAGGGAATTACGGCAGACGTGTAAAGAATAACGGCATGAATATTCATTCATGCAACGCGCATGGAACTCCCTATCTACTTATTATTCCCGTATCATCCGGCCCGATGCCGGTATCGCACTCAACCTCTGGACCACCACCGCCGGTGGTATCTCTTCACGACCGAATCCCCGCGCTCACGCCCGGAATAAGAATATATATTATTCTCGCCGGTAGAACTTTTCCATGTGCTCCGCTCCGTACTCGTCTTCCGCCGCGAGCCTGTTATGCTGTGCGCAGAGGAGCCGGAGGTTCTCCGGCGAGTTATCACCGCCCTTTGCGTAGGGAATAATATGATCTATCTCGAGGTTCCGGGTCTCCCCGCACCGTTTACCGTCCGTGCTGACAAACGTACACATGCCGCCGTCACGCACGAAGACTTCGTCACGCACCGCCTGCGGGATGTGGCGGGTTCGCGCGGCACCGGTGCGTTTCTTGCCTTTCTCACCCGTATCTTTCTCGCCGCGCTGCGATCTTTTTTTCATTCTGCTCTCGGGATCGTGGCGTTCGAGGTACTCTTTCAGGAGAACGCCGAATAATTTTTCTAATCCCAATCTCTTCGGATACTTCGTCGATAGCAGGCTCTGAGCCCTCTCGAGATCCCGCATGAACTCAGGCTCAACGGCGAATTCTATTTTAAAATTTCTTCGTGACCACGATCCGCTCGGGCTCCGCCGCATGGGGAACGCCACTGGTATTCTCCACACCGAGAGCCCCCACCAAATTCCCCGCACCCGGCATCCCGGTAAAATTTAATTTACTTTTGGGGAATTTTTCACTCCCGACGTCGGGAGTAGATGTACGGT
>CBFCXB010000473.1:0-2505 GCA_965601905.1 uncultured bacterium
CCCTCGCTCTCCGTGCCGAGGCTCCGATCTACATAGAGGAAGAGCTATTCAATCGCTACAAAAGAAACCTGCATGTCGGCTCCGAAGGTGATGACGATATCAAGAAGCGGTTGAAGGACTTGGACCCGGGAGACTTCGGGGATCTGGATCTGTAGGAGCACGGGAGAGGTGCCGTGATCGAGAAGTTCCAGGATTGAGCTCCAGTCATCGGTGAAGACGTGTACATCGCGCCAAATGCTTTCGTGATAGGTGATGTGACGATCGGAGATCGCGCGAGTGTGTGGCACGGAGCCATCGTCAGGGGCGACGTCTGGAAGATAACGATCGGTTCCTATTCCAACATCCAGGATGGGTGCGTATGTCACGTCACGACCGGCGGGCCCGAGCTCGTCGTGGGAAGGCATGTCACCGTGGGGCATCGAGCGGTTCTGCACTCATGCACCGTGAAGGATTCGTGCCTTATCGGGATGGGGGCGGTCCTTCTCGATGATGTGTGTGTGGGGGAGGGGAGCATCGTCGCCGCTGGAGCCGTTCTCCTCGAGGGGACCGAAGTGTCCCCCTACTCTCTTGTCGCCGGTGTTCCGGGGATCGTGAAGAAGGGGATCGACGATACCGTGCTGGCCATGATCGTCGGGCGCGCCGAAGAGTACCATAAGCTGGCCCTGACGTATCTTGGGAAAAATGCGTTCACCATTCCATAGGTGGTATATGAATCGCTTCGCGCCGTGTCTGTTAGTATTCTGTATGATCTCGTGCGCGCTCACCCCGCCACCCGGGCCTTCGGATGTAGAACCGGTGGAATCGCGTGAAGACGCGCTCGAACGTATCCGGACGTTTGCACCGGAGGGTGATGCCGCGGAACTGCGAAAGGCCGGTGCTTCATTTCTCTCCCGGTTTCCCGATGATCCGAACCTCGACGAGGTGCGGCTGCTCGCGGCCGAGGCGGATATCGAACTCGGATTCTACGAGGAGGCGGGCGAAATACTGTCCCCCATCGCCGTTCGGAAAGGAACGGATGCGGCGAAAGGACAGGCGCACATATTGATGGCACGCGCCTTCAAGGCCAAGGGGCGTTTCGATGAAGCAACGCTCGCTCTTCTCACTGCGCTCGCGACCGACCTCGACGATCCACAGCGGGAAACGGCCAGAGATCTCCTGGGGGATGTTGTGCACCTGCTCCCCCGAGAGGAGCTCGAGGCCATCATGAAATCGCACGGTTCCTCGCCGGGCATCGAGTTTGTTCTCGAAGCGGAGCTCTCGTATGCGCGGGCCTCGCAGGATACTGCGTCGGCGCGCCGCATTATCACCGAGTTGAGGGGGCTGCACCGAGATGCACCGGCGGCCGAGGAACCGTTCGATGAAAGTGTGACCGTGGCAGTGCCGGTAGACGCTGGCCGGGATGAAGAGGTGCGCTACTCGGTCGGGGTCCTGTGTCCGCTCGGCGGCCGCTACGCGCCGCTCGGCAAAGAGTTTTTGAAAGGAGTGTCCGTTGCGATGAAAGAGGTGCGGGAACGTGGCATGCGCGGCGTCGAGATCATCGTCGGAGATACGCGGGGCGATCCGCTCGTCACCCGTTCGGTGACGGAGCGTCTCATTGTTGAAGAGGGGGCGGTGGCGCTGGTGGGGTGCGTGCTCAGTTCCTCGACAATCGCGGCGGCCCAGGTGGCGGAGCACCGTGGGACGGTGCTTCTCTCGCCGGTAGCGACGGAAGAGGGGATCGCCGAGATCGGCGAGCACATTTTCCAGATGGAGTCGGATGTCGAGGTCGAGATTGCCGCGCTCGCACGCCTCGCGTGCGGGGAGTTGCGCCTGCGGCGGATCGCCTATCTCGCGGTGGACGATCTCCACTCGCGCCGCATCGGCGAACTGTTCGGGCGGGAGGTGTCATTAGCGGGAGGTGAGGTCTGTTCCTACGCCTACTATCCCGAGGGCAGCACCGATTTTCACGAGATGATTCGAATCCTGAGAGAGGCCGCTCCTGAAGCCCTCTTCATTGCATCTGATGTCGAGGATCTCATCCTCGTTCTACCGCAGCTTTCGTTTTACGAATTCGGAGTGCAGCTCCTCGGTCTCAGCGCGTGGCATTCGAACCGGCTGTTGAGGATGGCGGGACGTGACATGGAGGGAGCGGTGTTTCCCGGACGCGCTGGGCAGCAGCGTGACGAAGAACAGTTCACGGCGGCCGCAGTGCTAATTGATGAGCCGATCGATGATACCAATCCATTCGTCCTTGGTGGGTACAAGGGTGTGAAGACGCTTCTCGCGGCGATTGGGGAGAGTGCCGCAAGCGACGGTGTTCTGAAGGACGCACTGATGCGACAGCTCCACCAACGGCGGCATCCGTTCGTGGAGCTCGTTTCCGGGCAGGGCATTCCATTCTACACGGTCCGTGACGGTCGGCTCGAGCCGTATACCGCATTGATCACCACGGAGTAGCTTCAATTCGTTCGAACAGTCCGAAGCGCACCGGCATGGAAACGGTGCGTTTTGATAGATCACGTACGG
>CBFCXB010000474.1:0-2489 GCA_965601905.1 uncultured bacterium
TCTCTTAAGGATCTCAAACCCGGCTCCATATTGTGGCTTGAGCGGGGCATTTTCGTCCGGAAGACTAAGACCAAGGGGCTCCGATACGGCATATCTTACACATACAAGGGCCGCCGTTACCGTGAGACTGCAGGATCGACAAAGACCGAAGCAAAACGCGCTCTTGAAGCCAGACGGGGAGAAATCCAGCAGGGCCGATTCAATATACCGACGAAAAAGCGAGTTCCTCTGTTCCGGGATTTTGCGAGTGAATACATGGATCATGCACGACTAAGCAAGAGATCGTGGAAGCGTGATGAAACCTGTATGGAGCGATTCAGAGCGGTTTTCGGTAGGTATCGGATCGATGAAATCCAAACGCGCCAGATCGAGCGGTATAAAATGACCCGATCTCAGGATTGTGTTCCCTACACAAATCGCAAAATCACCCCTCGGACAGTCAACATAGAGTTGACTCTGCTGAAGCGTATGTTCAACTTGGCAATCCGATGGGGATATATCGAAGACACCCCGATGCGGAACGTTGAACTATTCAAACTCACGGAGAAGAAACGCAGAATCCTGACTCCGACGGAGCAGAAAAAGCTCCTGGCGGTCGCCCCTTCCTATCTTGGTCGAATCATCCTGTTCGCGGTCAATACCGGCATGCGCCGTTCGGAAATCCTCAATCTCAAGTGGTCTGATGTTGATCTGAAGAGGGGTATCATCACGGTTGAGAGCAGCAAAACCGGGCGGCTAAGAAAGATTCCTATCAATACCGTTGTCAGAGACGTTCTAACACAATGTGGATTGAACCAGGGCAACTATGTACTCGGCTTCAAAGGCCATCGCCTGAAATACATCGACACCGCCTGGCGGTCGGCCGTAAAGCGAGCAGGTATTCCGCACATCCGCTTTCACGATCTGCGCCATACGTTTGGAACGAGATTAGCCCAACGAGGCGCCCATGTCATCTACATCAAACGATTGATGGGCCATAGTAGAATCGAGACAACGATGAGGTATATGCATGCGGATGAGGAGCACGAACGTGCTGCCGTGGAGAGCCTTTGCGAGCCGGAAAGTGGCATAATAGTGGCACTTGATGAAATCCCAACAGATACGGGCCCCACACGTGAGGCCCGTAAGCTAACGAGAATGAGATATTTAAATGGCGGGGCCGACGAGACTCGAACTCGCGACCTCCGGCGTGACAGGCCGGCGTTCTAACCAAACTGAACTACGACCCCACCGTTATTCCTGATCGCTGTCTCCCGTCCGCTGCATCACATGACGGGAGATTTTGCAGATAGTAAAAATTGGCAGCCCAACCCTGCCAATCACCCCTATTTTATAACAGAGGAAAAAAGCGCTGTCAATCTGTTTTTAGGGGACGCCCGGCTATGACGTCACCGATCGCATCCGCCGCCGCATCGTATGCGCCGTAGGTAACGATCGCCGGTGTGCCGGGAGGCAAAAACCATGCGGCGTACGGCCATCCCGCGACGACCACCAGTGCGGCACCGGTGCAGAGCCTCCCGCAGTCCTCCCGTGGCAGCGGACGCCGGTTCAGGAGAACGATGATCCGGGGCGCCCCTTCGAGGGGGCGGCCGGCTTCCACGGCAATGATCTCCATCGGCTCACGCGATCCCGGCGCCTCGCACCGGAGCACCGTGCGAAGCTCGCATTCGGAAAAGGATGCATCGCGCCCCCCACCCGATGGTCGCATCGTCTCGCCGCCGGAACGCGGCCCGGTCCATTCTCCTGCACCGAGCAGTTTGTCGACGAACCGTACAACGACAGTATTCGCGAAATCCTTCCGTTCGCCGACAGCGGTGAGCGTGCAGCGTCCCGGCTCGATGGCCGGCACCGGTGCGTCACGAGCCCCGGTGAGTCGAATCGCATGATGCGCAACCGCGTGGTAGATGTCGGCTTCCGCGCCGGCACCATCAGCCTGTGATGCGGCAGCGGGCTCGAGACCACCATCAGCCTGTGATGCGGCAGCGGGCTCGAGACCACCATCAGCCTGTGATATGGCGACCGGCTCGCCCCCACTCGGCGACGCCGCGGCGGACTCGGTTCCCGGTCCATCACGCAGCCGCTTGATCCGTTCGCGCGATACCGTCGCCGCCTCGCCGGAAAGGAAATCCCGCAGCTCGTTCACCGAGATCTTCCCGGCGGCCCTATCCTCATCGGCTGTATTGGCCGCTCCGGCCTCTCCGGCTTCGAGATCGTCGACCACCTCCCCGAACGGCCGCGAGAAGACGAGGAGATCGTTCCCCGCCGCCACGGCACGCGCCGACACTGCTCCGATGGGCAGCGGCTCGACGGCCGCGGCATCCCCAGCACCGCCGGGACGTGCATCACCGCCGGGGCTCGAGTGGACACCGGCCATCTCGAGTGCATCGGTCATCACCACACCGTCAAATCCAAGTTCTTCCCGCAGCATCGAGATGACTCCCGCATCGAGTGAGGCCGGGACGAAACGTCCCCGGGGGGCTACATGTCCT
>CBFCXB010000475.1:0-2478 GCA_965601905.1 uncultured bacterium
GCCTATGCATGGATTCTATAAAGATTATTCGGCGCATTTCCCTTGGATTGAACTGTATTAGAACAGATTATACACCACTCACAGATTCTAAGGCAAGGTTATAAATATACTTATATTCCGCCATCCACGATCCGGTACAGGTTCGATAATCTCTGTCACACAAAAAAACGGGGAGGCCGATCGCCTCCCCACCGTGCAACGAATCACGCTATGATTTCGTTGGGCGCCGCGCGACCTCCGAGACCCGGCGCACCTATATCTTCAGGCGGCCGAACCCGGCACCGGCGCGCCGGTGGCCGTGTCCGCCACCTGGCCCCCGCCGGTGGGAACGAGCCGGACCGGATTCCCGATGTACCCTGCGTCCCAAACGTCCGCACACATCGCGCATATGCGAATGCAATTCCCCCATCTCACCGAATCCCCACCTGTCGTTACGGCGTCTGAGAAACTGTTTCCACTGGTCCTCGTTCACCACTTCCCTGACGGCGAACAGGTGCTTGAGGCGGCGCTTGATACTCTTCTCCCGCACGCCGGCGACCTGTCCCGCTATCCGCTCGAGCTCGGCCCGATCGGGATCGTCGGCCCGCAGCTCTTTCTGCATCGTGAGACGGAGCTTGCGCTCGGCGGCCTGCAGATCGACCATGGCGAGCCGGTGTTCCATACGCAGCGTCTCGAGCCGTTCGAGCTGGGCCTCGTCGAGATCGAGGTCCTGCATGCCGCGCCGGGCGGGCCGATCGGCCCTCTGCGCCATGGCGGCGCCGGAAATCATCAGTGCAAGTACGGCCACCGTAACGACAATCATGCTCTTTCTCATCTCATACCTCCCATTCCACCGGGATGGCGCCCGGATTCCCTCGCTGGGCGGTGCAATCCGCGGTGCATCCTCTTCTGCATCATGTGTAACAACTGTTCTCTCTCTTCGGGATCGAGAACCTCGTGGACATGAAGGAGTCGTTTCACGAGCAATTTCTCCAGTTCTCCCTGGATCGCGGAGATCTCATCGATCGCGGACATGATCGCCTCCTCATCGGGCCGCTCAGCTTGGAGCAGGTCGACGAGCGTTCCTCTCACCGCCTGGAGACGCTCCCTGAGATCCGCCGTCTCGTCACGCGAAACATCGAAGATCTGATCGACACGGGCGGTCTTCTCGCGGGAGAGACCCATGCGCCGGCCCAGGTGCATACCCCTTCTACCGGAAGGCATTCTCTCATCCAGCTCCTCACGCTCCCCTGCGACCCGCGCGTGATGCGCCCACCCGTACACCAGCGATCCCGCCACGGCGAGGTTGAACACCAGGGAGACGATCAGGATCATCTTCCACCTATTCCCCCCGTTCATCGCTGCCTCCTTCCGTGACTTCCATGAGGAGATCGCCCATGGATTCGGGCGGATACTCATCGAGGTACTCGAGCTCGAGCGCCGCCAGTTGCCCGTTGGTTACCGGCTGCCTGTAGAGCTCCACGAGGTAACTACCCGCGTAGATGCCGAGGACGAGAACCACCGCCGCGGCAACCGGCACCGCGGCCCTGATGAGCCCGGCGAAGCGGCTCCGCCGCCGCGGCTCCACGATGTCGTCCATGACTTCCCGCACCAGTGACCGCGGCGCATCCAGCTCGCCGAGCCCCCCATGGAGAGCGGAGATCTCCTGAATCGATTCGAGGAATGTGCGGCATCCCTCGCATTCTCCGAGGTGCGCCGCTATCGATTCCCGCCGGGAAGCGTCACACTCCCCATCGATCATCCGGGATATCAACCTTCGATACTCACTGCATTCCATGCACAACTCCTTCTCATTTCGTATAAACGCACCAAACCCGCGAACCTTGCGAACAGCTTTAAAATATTTTTCATTTCATTATATATCAATCTGTTATACGTGCTCGTCATCCCTTCCTGAACGCCGCGAGCTCCCGCGCCAGGCGTTCGCGCGCCCTGAAAAGAATCGATTCGACCGCCGCAACGCTCCGCCCCATGATCTCCGCTATCTCATGATACGAAAATCCCCTCCCCACCCTGAGCTCGATGGCCGCCCTCCAGTCGGCCGGCAGGAGCGCGAGTGAGCGGACATATGCCCGTTGCAGCTCGCGCCGCTCGGCGTAGGCGGCCGGATCGTCACCCGCCGCCTTCGATGGAGGCTGGAATCCGCCATCAGCGATCTGCTCCAACGAGAGCTCTCCCCGTGCCTTTCGCTTCCGCGAAAAGCTGATCGCCACGTTTGTCGCGATCCTGTAAAGGAAGGTGCGGAATGAGGCGGTCGGCTTGTAGCGGCCGGCGGAGCGGAATATGTTGATGAAGAGCTGCTGCGCGAGATCCTCAGCGTCCTCGCGGCTGCCCGTCGACCGGAGAAAGAAGTTGAATATTTCGCCCTGATACTTCTCGACAAGGAAGCGGAATGCGTCCGTATCCCCCCCCGAGACCAACCGCATCAAGCCCGCATCATCTTCTATCATGCGTTTCCCATGTCGATCTCCTCGACCA
>CBFCXB010000476.1:0-2470 GCA_965601905.1 uncultured bacterium
GCTCAGGACGAACTTGAAAGGGAACCTGGCGGCGGCGTTCAACCAGCTTCGCGCGAGGTTGTTGCCGTCCCCGATCATCACAACCTTCTTTCCCTCGATCGTGCCGAATCGTTCGATCACGGTGAAGATGTCACCCATCACCTGGCACGGGTGGAGCAGGTCCGTGAGGCCGTTCACCACCGGAACCGAAGCGCTCGAAGCGATCTCCCGGACGAGCTTCTGATCGAACGTGCGGGCCATGATGCCGTCGACGAAACGGGACAGCACGGCACCCATGTCCTTTGGATGCTCCCGCGTACCGATACCGATCTCCCGGTCGGTGATATAGAGGCTGGAGCCGCCGAGTTGCCGCATCGCAACCTCGAAGCTCACCCGGGTGCGCAGGCTCGGCTTCTGAAACACGCACGCGAGGACGCGTCCGGGGTGTGTGGGTTTCAGCCGGAACCGCCTGGCAAGGGGTTTCTGCTCGCAGCAGAGTTTGAAGATCGTATCGAGCTCCCCGCGGGAAAAATCGCGGATCGAGAGGAAATCCTTCTTGCTCAGTTTCATACCGGTTCCTTCCTAGAGAATGTAACGGGCGAGATCCTCATCCTGCACAATCTTCTCGAGCTTGGTGCGGACCGTCCGCGCGTCGATCATGATCTTGCGTTTCCCTGAGTCGGGGAGCTCGAAGAGTTCATCCTCGAGTAGTGTAGTCATGATGGTGTGAAGACGCCGCGCGCCGATGTTTTCCATCTTCTGGTTGACGCGAAACGCCATCTTCGCGATTTCGCTGATTGCTCCCCGGGTGAACCGCAATGAGCAGCCCTCCGACTCGACCAGTGCCGTGTACTGCTTGATCAGGGCGTTCTGGGGTTCGAGGAGAATCCGCTCGAAATCCTTTTCGGTCAGCGCCTTGAATTCGACCCTGATGGGAAATCGTCCCTGGAGTTCGGGCACGAGATCGGACGGCTTCGCGATATGAAACGCACCGGCCGCGATAAACAGGACATGGTCCGTCTTGACGACACCATACTTCGTGTTGACGCTGCATCCCTCGACAATCGGCAGGATGTCCCGCTGCACCCCCTCGCGTGAAACATCGGGACCGTGTTTCGATCCGCTCCCCGCGATCTTGTCAATCTCGTCGATGAAAATGATGCCCGATTCCTCGACAGCCTTGATCGCGCTCGCGACGATACGGTCCATGTCTACGAGTTTCTCTTTCTCCTCCTGAACGAGGATCTTCTTCGCCTCCTCGACCGTGACCCGCCGCCCCTTCTTCTGGCGCGGCATGAGGTGCTCGAGGCCCGGGGGGAATTTCACTCCCATCTCCTCGAGACCGGCGCCCGAGAAGATCTCGATGAACGGCTTTGAACGCCCCTCCGTCTCGACCTTTACTTCCCGCGCGTTGAGATCGCCCCGCAGCAGTTTTTCCCTGAGTTTCTCCTTTGTCCTCGCTCTCCGCTCCTCCACATCATCCCCGCCATCCGCCGGCCCGCTCCGCGACCGCGGGAGGAGCAGATCGAGAAGCCGATCGAGCGCCAGCTGCTGGGCGCGCCCCTCGACCTCGACGTACTCCTTCTCCTTCTCCATGCTTATACTGATCTCTACGAGATCACGTACCATCGACTCGACATCCCTCCCAACATAGCCCACCTCGGTGAACTTTGTCGCCTCCACCTTGATGAACGGCGCCTGCGCCAGGCGCGCGAGTCTCCGGGCGACCTCTGTTTTGCCGACTCCCGTCGGCCCGTGCATGATGATATTGTTCGGCAGTATCTCGTCGCGGAGTGTTTCGTCCACGCGCTTGCGCCTCCATCGGTTACGGAGTGCAATGGCGACGGATCGTTTCGCCTCATCCTGGCCGATGATGTACCGGTCCAACTCCTCGACGATCTGCCTCGGTTTCAACTCCTCCATGAATGCATCACCTCACAGTGTCTCAATCAAGATCTCTGCATTTGTGTAAACACAAATCTGCGACGCTATTTCAAGTGATTTTTTAACAATCTGTTCCGGGGCAAACTTCGTGTTGTTTCTGAGGGCTCTGGCCGCTGCGAGCGCATACGGCCCGCCCGTGCCGATCGACAGGATACCGTCGTCCGGTTCGACGATATCCCCCCTGCCGGAGAGTATCAGGGAGCTCTTCCTGTCCATAACCGTCAGTAGAGCCTCGAGGTGCCGAAGCACCTTGTCGCTCCGCCATTCCTTCGCCAGTTCGACCGCGGCCTTCATCAGGTTTCCGCTGAATTCTCCGAGCTTACTCTCAAATTTCGAGAAGAGGGTCATGGCATCGGCCGTGCTGCCGGCAAATCCGGCGAGAATCGCACCGTCGCCGATTACCCTGATCTTTCGTGCACCATGTTTGACGATGGTTTCACCGAACGTGACCTGCCCGTCTCCTCCCATTGCTGCCTTGTTCGCAATTCTGACGCCGAGTATCGTGGTGCCCTTGAACATGGTGAATCCTCCGTTTTTAATATCATAC
>CBFCXB010000477.1:0-2464 GCA_965601905.1 uncultured bacterium
TCCGTGCTTATCGTCGCCGCGGGGCTGTACGTTGTTTTCATGACCGATAGTTTTGTTCTCAAGGAGGTCAAGGTGCATGGAAGTGTGGGCCTCCCGATGGATTCGTTGAGGATGGTGACCGCCGGGCTGGTCGGCAAGAATATGTTCATGATTCCCCTCGGGCGGGTCCGGGAAGATCTGATGCATTTTCCCGCGGTCAAGGAGGTCACCTTCCGCCGGCGGTTGTTCCGCCGGCTCGATTGCTACCTCAGAGAGCGGGAGCCTGTGGCGCTCGTAGCCATGGATCGGAATGCGGAGAGTACGTACCTGGAAGTGGATTCCGATGGCGTGATCGTAGTCCGGCGGTCGGATTCGGCCGAGATAGATCTGCCGGTTATTACCGGCATCGCACCCGGCGAGGTTTTCGGTGAGGGAGGTACGCGCAAGATCCGCGAGGCGCTGGAGGTTCTGCGGCTTCTCTACATATTTGGATTTTCTCCCGCGGAACAATTGTCCGAGATCCATTTCAAAGATGATGAGATGATAGTGATCCTCATGGAAACAGGCACGGCGGTACGGGTGGGACGGGGAGAGTACCGGAAGAAGATACGCAAGCTGCGGGCCGTGTACGCTGCGCTCGATGAGCAGGAGCGTTTTCCGGATATGATCGATCTCCGTTTCGAGCAGCAGGTGGTTGTCCGGTGAGCTTCGCGTTTTGGAGGTGAAGCGACTCGTATGGATTCTGAGTTTATCGTCGGATTGGATGCGGGGACAACGGTGGTATCGGTGGTGATCGGTGAGGTGGGTGTGGATGGGACGATCAAGATCGTCGGTGTTGGATCACACGAGTCGGAGGGAATGAAGAAGGGAGTGGTGGTCAATATCGAGGAGTCCGCCGCCTGTGTGAGCCGGGCGACCCGCGAGGCCGAGAAGATGGCCGGCGTCGAGATTCAGGGCGTGTGCGCGAGTATATCGAGTCCTGACATCAAGAGCTTCAACAGCCGGGGTGTTGTTGCGCTGCCGCCCGGAACGCGCGAGATCATGGAGAGGGACGTTGAGCGGGTGATCGCGATTTCGCAGAATGTAACACTCCCCGCCGATCGAGAGGTCATTCAAACGGTAGGGCAGGATTACATCGTCGACTCGCACGGCGGCATAAAGGATCCGATCGGCATGGCCGGCGCGCGTCTTGGAGCAGAAATGCATATCGTTACCGGTCTCGCCATGCCGCTCGATAACTTTACGAAGGCGCTGCGGAAAGCCGGACTCGCGATCGTGAACCTCGTATTCGAGCCGATCGCTTCCGCCCTGGCCGTCTGCACCCCTGACGAGAGGGAGAACGGGTGCCTCGTGATCAACGTTGGCGGCGGCGTGACATCATACGCGCTGTACCACAGCGGCTGCGTGCGGAGCAGCGGTGCGATTCCCGCCGGCGGCATCAACTTCACCAACGATCTCGCGATCGGGATCAGGGTGCCGTTCCCGGCGGCCGAGGAACTGAAGCGAACGCGGGGAATCGCCCTCCAATCGATGGTGGGAGAGGACGAAGAGATCGTTCTGTCCGGTATCGAGAACCGTGGGGGCGGAGAGATACGGACGCAGGTGGTCGCCGCCATTATCGAGCCGCGATGCGAGGAGCTGTTTACGATGGTCAAGGAGGCGGTATCCGCCGATCAGCAGATACCGGCGCTCGGCGGCGGCGTCGTGCTGACGGGCGGCGCTTCTCAGATTCGCGGGATGCCGGGCGTAGCCGAGCAGGTCTTCGATCTGCCAGCGCGATGCGGTTATCCGGCGAATCTCGAAGGGCTCGCAGAGATCGTCTGCGATCCGGATTTCAGTACCGTCGTCGGTCTGCTCATACATGAGCGGAATTCCGTGAGGCGCAGCGCCGGGCGCGATACCGGCATGCTGGGCCGTTTGAAATCGATTGCAGAAAAACTGAAAGCAGTGGCGAGTTGGTCTTAACCAGAAGGGGGACGAACGATGAGGTTCGAGTTTGACGATGTGGGTGACCTTGCGAACCTGAAGGTCATCGGAGTCGGAGGGGCAGGTGGCAACGCCGTGAACCGCATGGTGTCCGCTGGATTGCAGGGCGTCGAGTTCACCGCGGTGAACACGGACGCGCAGGTGCTGGAGCTTTCTCTGGCACAGAACAAAGTACAGATCGGAAGCCGTCTGACGAAGGGGCTCGGATCCGGCGGGAATCCGGAGATCGGGCGTGCGGCGATCGAGGAAGACGGGGACCTCGTAAACGAGATGCTTGAAGGCGCCGACATGGTGTTCGTGACGTCCGGCATGGGTGGGGGCACCGGTACGGGCGCCAGTCCCATCATTGCCCGGATGGCCAAGGAGCGAGGCGCGCTCACTGTCGGCATCATTACGCGTCCCTTCTCGTTCGAAGGGAAGCGGCGCGAGCGGCAGGCGCTCGAGGGAATCGCCGCGCTGAAGCAGGAAGTCGATACACTGATCGTGATACAGAACGATC
>CBFCXB010000478.1:0-2463 GCA_965601905.1 uncultured bacterium
TGAAGAGGTAACGAGATTCGGTTTCACACCGTGGCGCGCCGACCGCGAACCCTCGGTACTGTCCGAGGAGCAACCCGGCGATATCCTCGTTATAAAGAACGGGGCGTTGTTTCTGCCCCGCACTATCGGTGAACATTGAGTGCGCACGGGCCGGGACCGTGCAACAATCGTTTCTCACGAGGGTGATCGGGCCAATCATCCATCCCCCACCCAAGGCCGGCATCCCCGGAGTACCCGACTCCCGGGCCGTTCAATCAGGAATTGACTTCACCGCTGATTTAAGGGAAAGTAAGATGTGCGTATTCGGCTATCCGGCTGAAGATTGGGGGATTCTGATGATCCTGAGTCATAGCCGTTTGGTTTGCGCCGCGTATCTGTTGGCGGGATTCGTATGGTGTGTATCCAGCCGGCTCGCGGCCCAACAATCCCCGCTGTGGGGTGATCTGAGTCCCGGTCCGTACGCGGTGGGATTCAAGACCGTCGAGCGGTATGATTATGCACGGGTGACGAGGTACAAACAGGGAGTGGACGGATCGCCACGCCACGGTGAGCGCACGCCGTCGACATCGCGCACAATGTCCGAGGAACTGAAGCTGATCTACGCGTAACCGAGAGGCACGCCATGCACCGCGGCGTGCAACCTACCCGGGAGGAATGACTGCTATGAAGGTTCTTGTCATTGGAAGCGGCGGACGCGAGCACACCCTGGTATGGAGGCTTTCCCAGTCACCGCAGGTGGATGCGGTGTACGCCGCGCCGGGTAATGCGGGAATGGCCGCCGAGGTCGAATGCGTACCGGTGCCGGGGGGTGATCTCGAAGCCCTCCTCACGCTGGCACGTGACAAAGAAATCGATCTTACCGTGGTGGGCCCGGAGGCGCCGCTCGTCGCGGGAATCGTTGATCTGTTCCATTCCCACGATATGCGGATATTCGGATTCGATCGATTGGGTGCACGCCTCGAGGGGAGCAAGGTATGGGCGAAAGAGTTCATGCAGCGCCACGGGATTCCGACCGGATCGTTCAGTGTATGCGAACGTCTGGAAGAGGCCCTCGAGAAGATTGAAGCGGGCGCGCCCCCGTTCGTCGTGAAGACAGACGGGCTTGCCGCCGGCAAGGGGGTGTTGATCTGCAACTCACGCGAGGATGCGCGCCGTGCGGTCGATACGGTGATGCGGGAAAAGGCGTTCGGCGCCTCAGGCGATCGAATCGTGCTGGAGGAGTTCCTCACAGGCCCCGAGATATCCGTACTCGCGATATATGATGGTGAGACGTACCGCCTCTTCGTTCCATCGCAGGACCACAAGCGGGCGTACGATGGGGATGAGGGACCGAATACGGGGGGCATGGGGGCGTACGCGCCGGTGCCCCTTGTCGACGGAGCGTTGGAAGAGCGGGTGCGGCGGGAGATCGTTGAGCCGACCTTCGCGGGGATGCGGGTGGAGAAGATCGGGGGCGCCGGTGTGCTCTACTTTGGGCTTATCATCACCGGCAACGGTCCGAAGGTGCTCGAGTACAACTGCCGTTTCGGCGATCCCGAAACGCAGGTCATACTGCCGCTCTTTGATGGAGACCTGTTCGAGGTGCTGCATGCGGCGACCGAGGGAACTCTCGATACCGTTCCGTTCGAGAACAGCAATCATGCCGCTGCGTGTGTCGTCGTCGCTTCCGGGGGATACCCCGGATCGTATAAAAGGGGGTACCCGATCACGGGGCTCGACGAAGCATGCGAGCGCGGGTGCATCGTATTTCACGCGGGAACGACCCGCGAGGGCGACGTGTACAAAACGGCGGGCGGGCGGGTGCTCGGCGTGACAGCCGTTGCGCCGACGCTCCCCGAAGCGCTCGAACGGGCATACGGGGGCGTTGCGGCCGTTCGTTTCACCGGCTGCTTCTCGCGGAGCGATATCGGAAGGCGGAGCGTGCGGAACGTATAGCGGAGGGCGGACTTGACAGCGGCTTCAAAACGGGTGAAAGGAGGGCCACGGTGAGTGGAAATCTTCAGGTTGCGATCATTATGGGGAGCGAATCGGACCGCGAGGTGATGGAGGTGTGCCTGCAAGAGCTGGAGAAGCTCGGTGTGTCGTGTGAGCTGGAGGTCTATTCCGCTCACCGCGCGCCCGAAGGAACGCGCGCGTATGTCGAGCGCTCACTCGAGCGGGGCGCCGATGTATTTATCGCCGGCGCCGGCATGTCGGCCGCCCTTCCCGGTTTTGTGGCCTCATGCACCGTCCGCCCCGTTATCGGCGTTCCACTCGCCAACGGCCTTGCGGGAGGCGTCGATGCGCTGCTCGCAATCTCGCAGATGCCGCCGGGTGTTCCCGTGGCGACAGTGGCGGTCGGGAAGACCGGGGCGAGGAACGCGGCGATCCTCGCTGCCGAGATACTTGCTCTCTCCGACAGCGGGCTCGCCAAGCGACTCAAGGAGATGCGTGACGGATGGAAACGCCACTGAACGGATATCT